>NZ_JAHKSN010000022.1 GCF_018863415.1 Deinococcus aestuarii
CGAACTCGCCAGGTGTCAGCCCCACCAGCCGCTCGAAGGAACGTGCTCGGGACTTCAGCTTCTCCAGCCGCAACACCCCTGAACCTACCCGCTCCTACCTCTACTGCGCAACAAGTCTTGAGCTTGAGCGCGAGGAAGCCGAACGAGGCGTTCACGCTGCTGCGAAGGCTGGCGCAGGGGGGAGACCCGGACGCGGCTCTGGCGGCCTTGGTGAGACGGCTGCTAGATGGTGTGGAGGAGGGCAAATTGGAAGCCGCTTTTCTCGCTGGTCATCTTAAAAGGCTTCAGTTCCTAAGCCTTCCTGAAGTTCCGGACGACGTGCGTCTGCCCGGCCTTCCCGACGAGTTTCTGTCCATCACGCGTGACCTGTGGTATCTGACGGAGCCCTGGAATCTGGACTTCACCCCAAACATGGCTGCCGAGGTTGTGGAGACACTACAACGCTTCTTCTAACCTACCCTCAGCCGCTCGCCGCGTCCGCCCCCATCGCCTCCCCGATCCCCGCCGGAAGTTCCCCCGACACCCGCTCCAGCGTCCGCGCGGCGGCGGCGCGGGCCATCTTCTCGAAGGCGGCGCCGCCCCAGCCCTCCGTTTGCGGGGTGTGGAGGTGGGCGCGGAAGTGGAACCCGAAGGCGACCACGCCCGCCCCGTCCACGCTGGCCTGACCGGTGACCTCGACCCAGGCACGCTCGCCGCTCAGGGATTGTGGGACGAGGACCGCGCCGTCCGGCGTGACGCTCAGGAGGCTACGAAAGGGCAGGTCCACCTCGCCGAGGACGGGCACGGGCACGACGAGTTCACCCGTGACGCACTCCGCGTTGCCCACCAGATCGCGCAGGAAGCGCACCCGCGAGAGGGCCACCCCGGCGTCGCGCACGAAGGCGAGGGCCGCCTCCCGCCCTCCCGGGTGGGGCAGGGTGAACCGCTGCTCGGCCTCGATCACCACCGGCGGATCAGTCCACCCACTCGATCACCACGCGGTTGTCGGCGACGGCGGCCTGCAATTCGGCGTCGGCCACGCTGCGCAGCCGGGGCAGGTGCGCGAAGCGGGGAGTGGCCGAGGCAAAGCCCAGCCGCACCACCACGTCGTCGCTGAGTTCGTCCTTGCCGACCCGCCACACGAGCTGGGCCCCCAGCGTCTCCAGTTGCCGGGCGAGTTCGGCGGGCAACTCGGGCCGGGTCTCCTCCGGGTCCGGGGAATCGGGTCGGGTCGGGTCGGTCATGGGCGCATTGTACGTGCGGGCTCCTGTCCCACGATTGAAGTACAAAGGGGGCATGACCCCCACCGCTCCCCCCTCCTGGCGCGAGATCGAAACCCGCGTCGGCCTCGACGCCCTCCCCGCCTTCCACCGCGCCTTCCTGACCTGGCGCGGGGTGGAGGGCGCCGCCGAGATGCCCCTGCGCCGGGTGGGCCAGCGCGTCGAGGCCGAACTCAACCGCCTGGTGCGAGATGGACGGGCGCAGAAGCAGGGGGACGACTGGACGCTCGCCCCTGGCGCCCTGGACGGCTTCGAGGCGGCGCGGCCCTACCTGGATTGATCCGGTTCCAGCAGCGCCGCCAGCCCGCGTGAGGCCACGTCGCGGACGCTGTAATTCAGGTACGGGGTGAGTTCGGTCTCCTCCGGGTTCACCTCGATCACCACCGCGCCCGCCTCCCGCGCCTCCAGGGCGAGGCCCGCCGCCGGGTATACCACCCCGCTCGTGCCGACGATCAGGGCGACCTCGGCCTCCCGGAAGGCGTTCGTGGCCGCCTCCAGAGCGTCCTCGGGCAGATATTCCCCGAACCACACGATGTTGGGGCGCATCCGCGAGCCGCAGACGGGGCAAGTCGGCGGCGGGGTGAAGCTTTCCGGGGCGGGCAGGGGCGCGACCGTGCCGCAGACCTCGCAGCGGGCGGAGGTGAGGTTGCCGTGGAGTTCGACGAGTCGCCCGCCGCTCGCCCCGCTTCCCGCCCGGGCGTGCAGACCGTCCACGTTCTGGGTCGCCAGGAAGAAGTCCGCGCCCTTCTGCCGCTCCAACTCGGCGAGCAGGAGGTGCGCCGGGTTGGGCTGGGCGTGTGTCACGTCGGCGTAGCGGCCCGCATACCACTGCCACACCGTTTCCGGATCACGTCTGTAGGCGCCGGGGCTGGCGAGGTCTTCGGGGCGGAAGCGCGCCCAGTGCCCCGTCTGCGCGTCGCGGAAGGTGGGGATGCCGCTCTCGGCGCTCACGCCCGCGCCGGTCAGGACGGCCACCCGGCGGGCGGATCGGAGAACGGCCTGGACGTCGGCGAGGTTCATGGGGAAAGGGTAGCGTGTGGTCTCATCGGCCAAAACCTCGTTCCTTCTGGCGGTGAGCTAGCAGAAGATTGCTGTCTCGCACTGATACGCTGCAAACGACCCTTCGGTTAGACGACGACCTGCACCGCCGCGCCAGGATGGAGGCGGCCAGACGGGGAATGACCCTCACGCAACTGGTGGAGGAGGGGCTGCGGGCACAGCTTGAGGCGGGTGCGGCAGCGTCACGCCCTCTCGTCATTCTCCCTCCTTTCGATTCCGGCCTCTCCTTCAACTTCACGCCGGAGGAGCTCAAGGCGATGATGAACGACGACAGCGAACAGCTCATCAAGCTGGGTCTGACTCCCGGGGCAGTGAGTCCCAGGAAATGAGCGATTTGCTCGACGCCAACCTGCTGCTCAACGCCTTTCGACGGGATACCCCGGCCCACCTGGCGAGCTACGGGTGGCTCACACGCACCCTTCAGGAGGGCGAGGCCGTCTGGACGACCAGCGTCAACGAGCTTGCTCTCCTGCGAATCGTCACGCTCGCCGCCCTGGGGTCCCTGGCCGCCCCACCAGAACGTGTCTTCGAGTTCCTCGCCGCCCTGCACGCCCAACCCAACTCCCGCTACCTCGAACTCGGCAAGGCAGGGTTGGGCCGCTGGCGACACCTCACCCTTGACCTGGGCCTGCGCGGCAACGGCCTCAATGACGCCTACCTCGTCGCCCTCGCCCTGGAGCACCGACTGACGCTGGTAACGGCAGATCAGGGCTCACGCGCTTTCCGGGGCTGCGGGTGTTCACCTCTGCCTGAAGGAGCGTCCCTCAACCCGGGAACTCCACAAACTCCGGCGGCACCGCGTCCACCAGCCACACCCCGTTCTCGGAGAGGGAGAAGACGTGCCCGGCCCCGTGCATCTCCCCGGCCCGCACGGTGAGGACCACCGGCCTGCCGCGCCGCGCCCCCACCCGCCGGGCCGTCTCCGGGTCGGGCGAGAGGTGGACGTGGTGGCGGGACATGCGCCGCAGCCCCTCGCGGTGGATGGCGGGCAGGGCCGCCGGGTGGGTGCCGTGGTACAGCACGGGGGGCGGAACGGCGGGGGAGAGGTCCAGATCGACCGGGACGCTGTGCCCCTGGTTGGCCCGGAGGCGCTCGCCGTCGAGGGTAAAGCGCCGTTTGTCGTTCGTCGCCACCACCCGCTCCAGTTGCTCGCGGGAGACGCGCAGGTGGCGCAGCACCGCCGGCACGGGCGCCCAGCCGCCGGGTTCGAGCGTGACGCCCAGGTCCGCGGGCGCGTGCCGCAGCAGGTAGGAGAGGCGGCGTGAAAGTTGTTCGTCGGTCATGGGGCCATTGTGGGGGGGCGTCCTCCTCCCGACATGGGCGCGGTGGCCTAGCGCTTTCGTGCGGCGGAGGTTCCCGGTGCCCTTGACCCCGCCCCTGGGGCAGCCCCCACACTGGCCGCACCTCCGGAGGAACGCAAGATGACGGACGAAAAAGCACACCTCCTCACCACTGGCGCGTTCTCGCGCGCTTCCCGCCTGAGCCTCAAGGCGCTGCGGCTGTACGACGACCTCGGGTTGCTGCCGCCCGAGCGGATCGAGGAGGCCAGCGGCTACCGCTACTACACCCCCGGACAGGTGGAGACCGCCCGCCTGATCGGCTTGCTGCGCGTGATCGAGATGCCCCTGGTCAACATCCGCGCCCTGCTGGACGTGCCGCCCGACGCGAGGGCCCGCCTGGTGGAGGCGCACTGGGCCGCCGCCCGGGGGCTCCACACCCGGCGCGCCGCCGTCGCCCGACACCTGATCCACACCCTGAGAGGAGACCCCATGCCCCGCACCTACGACGTTCAGCGCCGCGACGTGCCCGCCCAGACGGTCGTGACGACCCAGCGGCGCCTCTTCCTGCCCGACCTCAGTGCCTTTATCGGTTCCGCCATCGACCGCCTGTACGCCGAGCTGCGCGCCCAGGGGGCCGAGCCCGCGGGAGCACCCGTCGTCATCTACCACGGCGAGGTCAACGCCGACTCCGACGGCCCGGTCGAGGTGTGCCTGCCCTACACCGGCACCCTGCGCCCCTCGGGCGACCTCACCCTGCGCGAGGAACCCGCCCACGCGGAAGCCTTCGTGACCGTCCGCAAGGCCGATTTCGAGTACCACGAGCTGATGGCGGCCTACGACGCAGTGGACCGCTACGCCCGTGCCCACGGCACCCGCAATGGCCTGTCCGTCCGCGAGGTCTACCCCTACGACTGGGAGGCGGTGGGCCCGGACGACCCGGCGGGCGAGGTCGCCTGCCCATACCAGCCCGCCGAGGTGAGGGCCTGAGCCATCCGGCCTCTACCCTGGGGGCATGAGCTACGCCGACTTCCTGGGCATGACCGTGCGCGAAGCGACCCCGGGGCGCACGGTCGTCACCCTGACCGTCACCCCCCGCGGCCTGAACGTGCACGGCACCGCGCACGGCGGCCTGCTCTTCAGCCTCGCCGACGAGGCCTTTGCCGTCATCAGCAACCTGGAGGCGCAGGCGGTGGCCGCCGAGACCCACCTCAGCTTCTTCCGACCGGCCCGCGCGGGAGACGAACTCGTCGCGGTCGCCACCCCCGAGCGGGTGGGCCGCACCCTCGCCACCTACCGGGTCGAGGTCCGGCGCGGCGAGCAAGGGGAGGTTCTGGCGCTGTTCCTCGGTACGGTGGCGCGGCGGGAGGCCCCACCCCCCTTGGGGTGACCTCACCCACACGCCCCCATTCTGTGTTATGTTATTTACGTAAGGAGGCAGAATGCTGCATATCGAGTTCATCACCGACCTGGGTGCGCGGGTGACCGTGGACGTGGAGAGCGAAGGAAAGCTGCTGGACGTGCAACGCCAGTACGGACGCCTGGGCTGGACGAGCGGGGACGTGCCCACCGGGGGCTACCAGTTTCCGCTGGAGAACGAGCCGGACTTCGACTGGTCGCTGATCGGCGCCCGCAAGTGGACCAACCTCGAGGGCGAGGAGATGATCCTGCACAAGGGGCACGCCTACCGCCGCCGCGAGCTGGAGGCCGTGGACAGCCGCAAGCTGAAGCTGCCCGCCGCCGTGAAGTACTCCCGGGGCGCCAAGAACGCCGACCCCGACCACGTGCGCGAGAAGGCCGACGGCGAGTTCGAGTACGTCACCCTGGCGATCTTCCGCGGTGGCCGCCGCCAGGAGCGCTACGCCATCCCCGGCGGCGCGGGCGCGGGCCGTGCTCCAGCCCAGGCCGCGGGCGCCCCCCGCCCCGCCCCGGCCCGGCCCCAGGCCGCCGCCACCCGCACGGCGACGGTGCCGCGCGTGGAGGACGAGGAGACGCCGTTCTGAAGGGCTAGGGGTCTGTGGGAAGGGGGGAGTGGTCGGGGATTTGTCCCACGGACCACTCCCCCCTTCCCACCTCCTGCCTTTCAAGCACCCCCCGCACGTCGGCGGGCCGCCAGCCCCCCGGCTTGAGTTGCTTGCCGTCGGCGCGCTTCGGGCCGCCCGCCTTGCTCAGGTTGGCGCGGTGGACCTCGGCGAACACGGCGTCGGCACCGATCCCCAGGGCGTCGAGTGCCCCGTAGGTCACGTACAGCAGGTCGGCGAGTTCGTGCGCGAGGGGCGCGAGGTCGGCGGGGAGGACGGCCTCGCCCTCCTGAAGACGGGCCTCCAGCGCGCCGAACTCCTCCTCGACCTCCGCCACCTCCTCGCGGATGAGGGTGCGGCGCAGGGCGAGCAATCCGGCGCTCGGCACGCTGGGCCGTTCGGGGGAGACGAGGCCGAGGGCGCGGTGGAACTCGCGCAGGCGGGCGGCGTTTGACGGAGGTGTCATGGGCAGGATGCTAACCGGGAGGACAACCAGAAGGAGGGAGCCGCGTGACTGGCTCCCTCCTTCCTCTGGTGGCGGGTGATGGGATTCGAACCCATCCGTGACCGGCCGATCTGCCCGCTCGCGCGCCCGTTTGAATGGAGGTGGGCGTCTCCCTCCGGCCCCTCACCCCCGCCGGGCGGTGGGTGTTCCCGGGCCGAGCGAAGTATGCCCGCGCGAGGTCAGGGAGATGTGCGCCGAGGTTAAGGTCCGTCTTTAGACATGGGCCCGGGGCCCTCTGCGGCTTCCCGGGCACGCGGCGGGAGTTCGAGCACCCGGTAGCCATAGGCATTCACCACCCGCGCCCCGGTCTGGGCATCGGTGTATTCCTCCCGGCGGCCCTCGTACTCGTGGATGTGCCCGTGGACGACGAGGCGGGGGCGGTGGCGGGCGATGAACGCCGAAAGCTCGGGGCAGCCCCGGTGCGCGTAGTCGCTGCCCGCGTGCGGCCCGAGGGGCGGGGCGTGGGTGAGCAGCACGTCCACTCCGCTCCGCGCCCGCCAGCCCAGGCGCGTCAGCCCCCAGCGGGCCTGGAGGGGCGTGTACTGGCCCTCGCCGCCCTGGCGGTAGCGCGGCACGCCGCCCCAGCCCGCGACGCGCAGCCCCGCCGCCGTGACCACCCGCCCGTGGGCCGGGGTCACCCCGCGCGGCGCCGCGCGCGTCTCGCCCTCGGTCACGTACTCGTTGCCGTGGTTGCCGTGCACGTACACGACGGGCACCGGGAGCTTGCTCGCCAGGAATTCCAGGTAGGAGCCCGGCAGGTCCCCCGCCGCGAGCACCAGATCGACCTCGGGCGCCCCCTGCGGAAAGCCCTCGCGGTACACGAAGGGGTGGGTGTGGTCGGCGACGACCAGCAGCCGCGTGGGCCGATCGGAGGAGGGGGAGGCGGCGGGGTCGGTCATGGGAGGGTCGGCGTCCAGCGAGGGGCTGGCGTCCTCGGCGGGGCGGTGGCGGTGAGCGCCGAGTCTACCGCCTTCCGGGCCCCCGACTGTGCCTGCCGTACCCTGTCCGGTATGTCCTCCACCCCGCCCCTGCCCACGCCCCGCCTGTGGCTGCTGCCCCTCACCCGCCCGGTGGTGGAGGCGCGGCTGAGGCACGAGACCTTCCGGCTCTCCTGCGACCTCGGCGGCCAGACGGTCCCCGTCCACTTCCCGCCCGCGTGGCCCGGCGACCTGCTGCCCGTCTTCCCGCTGTTTCTCGCCGACCTCCACTTCGGGCGGACGGACGAGGTGCCCGGCTCGTGGACCCTCGTGGAGCGCGCGTCCCACACCGCCGTGGGCACGGTCGGCACCAAGGGCGACCCGGACGCGGCGGGGACCGTCGAGATCGGCTACGGCCTGACTCCGCAGGCGCGCGGACAGGGCCTCATGACCGAGGCGGGGCGGGCCTTCCTGACCTGGCTCCTCGCCCGCCCCGGCGTGCGGCGGGTCACGGCGCAGACCGCCCGGGGCAACCGCGCGAGCGAGCGGGTGCTCGAAAAACTGGGGTTTGTGCGCACGGGACAGAGCTGGAGCGTGGAGGACGGGCCGCTGACAGTCTGGACCTACGCGGGGCACCTCTCATGAATATGCAGCCGGGGACGGGGCAGGCGCCTCCCCGTCTGGGAGCGCGAAAATAATCTTGCAGCGCTGAGGCATACGTGCCGCCGGGCTCTACCCTGACCCCATGAACGTCTCGATTCTGGGCATTCCGATGGACCTCGGCGCCGGGCGGCGCGGGGTGGACATGGGCGCCTCGGCCCTTCGCAACGCGCATCTGGCGGGCAGGCTGCGCGCCCTCGGCCACAGCGTCACCGACCTCGGCGACGTGCCCGTGGCCCTGCCCGAAACCCTCGACAAGCACACGAACGCCGGGCTCGTCTTTCTGGAGCCGATCCTCGACGCCTGCCGCGCCACCGTGGAAAGGATCGCCGCCCTGCCGGAGGACGCCTTTCCGGTCACCCTGGGCGGCGACCACTCGGTCAGCATGGGTACGGTGACGGGCAATGCGCGGCGGGGCGGGAGGGGGGGCGAGCGCACCGGCGTCCTCTGGGTGGACGCCCACACCGACTACAACACGCCGCAGACGAGTCCCAGCGGCAACATCCACGGCATGCCCGTCGCGCACCTCCTGGGGCTGGGCGACCCCCGGCTCGCCGGGCTGGGCGGCGGCTGGCACGTCCGCCCGGAAGACGTCGTGATGGTCGGCATCCGCAGCGTGGACTCCCGCGAACGCGAGCTGCTGCGTGAGGCGGGCATCAAGGCCTACACGATGAAGGACGTGGACCAGCTCGGCATCACCCGCGTCACGGAGGAGGCCCTGGAGCGCCTGTCCGCCGTGCCCCGCCTCCACGTCTCCTTTGACGCCGACGCCCTCGACCCCGGCGTCGCCCCCGGCGTGGGCACCCCCGTCCCCGGCGGCCTGACCTACCGCGAGGGCCACCTCCTGATGGAGCTGCTGTCCGAGTCGGGCCGCGTCACCAGCCTCGACATCGTGGAGGTCAACCCGGTGCTCGACACCCGCAACCAGACCGCCGAGGTCATGGTCGGCATGGCCGCGAGCCTGCTGGGGCAGCGGATTCTCTGAGGGCCAGGGGTTTCGGCCCCACCCGCACGACCGCCCCCCAGAGGGACACTCGTCACAGCCGACCTCCCGGCTCCTCTGTTAAGCTCTCTTGTTTGAACGGGGCCGCTCACGTGTCCCGAAAGGGGTGAAGAGCTTGACGGCAGCCGAAGTGATCCAACCCAGACAGGAACAGGCCACACCCGGGCAGGTCTACCCGGCTCCCGTGAAGACGGTCGAGCCCGGCAGCCCCGCCGAGCAAGCGGGTGTGCGCCCTGGAGACCTCCTGCTGCGCGTGAACGGCGAGGCCGTGACGGACGTGCTCGCCTACCGTCATCACCTCTCGCAGGGGCGGGCGGTGCTGGAGATGAGCCGCCCCGTCGCGCGCCCCACGGTGCTCTCCGGCGTGCTGGGCACCGCGCAGGACCACCACACCCTCGCCTACGACCCGGCCTCCCCCACCTTCACCTTCGAGGTCGAGTGGGAGGACCCGGGCCTGGAGTTCGAGGAAGTGCTGTTCGACGGCATCAAGAAGTGCGCGAACAAGTGCGACTTCTGCTACGTCCACCAGATGCCGCGCGGTTTTCGCAAGAGCCTCTACATCATGGACGACGACTACCGCCTGTCGTTCCTGTACGGCTCCTTCGTCACGCTGACCAACCTCACCGAGGGTGACATCAACCGCATCCTCGACGAGAACCTGTCGCCGCTGTACGTCTCGGTCCACACGGCCAATCAGGACCTGCGCCAGGACCTGATGAAGTGGTGGAAGCTCAAGGTCAAGGACCCCCAGGCCGTGCAGATCAGGTCCATGATCGAGCGGCTGGAGAGCATCGACCTCTACACCCAGATCGTTCTCGTGCCGGGCCGCAACGACCGTGAGCATCTGGACGACACGGTGGAGTATCTGAGCAGCCGACCCAACGTGATCAGCGCGGCGGTCGTGCCCATCGGCCTGACCTCGCACCGCACCAACCTCCCCGACGTGCGGACCTTCAGCCGGGAGGAGGCGCAGGACACCCTTGCCCGGCTGAACCGCTGGCGCAAGCAATTTCTAGCCGAGCGCGGGACCCGTTTCGTCTTCCCGTCGGACGAGCTGTATCTCCTCGCGGGCGAGCCGCTGCCCACCGAGGAGGAGTACGAGGGCTTCCCGATGCTCGAAAACGGCGTCGGCATGATCCGCGATTTCCTGACGGAAGGGCTGCCGGACGACCTGCCGACCGCGCTGCCTGCTCCTCGTAAGATCATTCTCGGGACCGGGAGCCTCTTCGCCGAGTCGCTGGACCGGGCGGTGGAGCCTCTGCGTGCCGTCGAGGGGCTGGAGATCGAGGTCCGCGCGGTCGAGAACAAGACCTTCGGCAAGGTGACCACGGTGGCGGGCCTGCTCACGGGGCGCTGCTTCCGTCACGCGGTGAAACCCGGCGAGGCCGACCTGCTGATCGTCCCGCCCACCACCCTGCGCTACGGCACCGAACTGATGCTTGACGACACCAGCCTGAGCGAGCTGCGCGCCGAGCTGCGGATGGACGTGCGGGCGGGCGGCGCGACCCTGGGCGAACTGGCCCGCGTGATCTTCGAGAACGTGGCGTCGAGCGGCCACCAGTGGGGCATGAGCGCCCACGCGGTGAAGGACGGCGGGGCGCGCGGGCAGGCGTAACGGTCCCGCGGAATGTGTAGTCAAGCACACTGCGGCTCAATTGTCATTCGACCAACGAAGTGTCAAGCTGGGCCATGATCCAGGGCTTCCGGGACTTCGTGCTGCGTGGCAACGTCGTCGATCTCGCGGTGGGTGTGGTCATGGGGGCGGCCTTCGGGGGGGTGGTGACGGCCTTCACCCAGGCTTTCCTCGATCCCCTGGTGCGTCTGGCGGGGGGAGGCCGGATCGCGGGGACCATCGTCTTGCGTCCGCCCGACGTGGGGCTGGGCATTCCGCCCCTGGTGCTCGACTACGGGCGCTTTCTGACCGCGCTGATCACCTTCCTCCTGACGGCGCTGGTGATCTACCTGTTCGTGGTCATGCCCATGAACCGCATCAACGACCGCTTCAAGCGGGAGGAAAAGCCCCCTGTCGCCGAGCCGAGCAACGAGGAAAAGCTCCTCGCCGAGATTCGGGACGAGTTGCGCCGCCGCCCCATCGACCGCCCCGGCATCGCCGACTGAGGCCGCGGCCCCCGGTTCCGGCGCAGGCACTATCCTGCCGCCATGCCCCTGACCCCCTCCGAGGTTTACGCCCGCACCTTCCAGTCGCACCGTGAGGCCCTGATGGACCTCTATGCCCAGCTTCCCGAGGAGCACGGCCCCTTCCGCGCCTGGGAGGGCGGCATGAGCCTGATCGGCCAGGCCGACCACCTCGCGGGCAGCAGCACGATGATGCTCGCCATGATCGCCGGTGAGAGCCCCGCCCGCCCCGCGCCCGGCGCCGGAAGCGCCAGCGTCGCCGAGGTGAGGGAGCGTCTGCGGACCACGACCGACGACGTTGCCGCCGTCATCCGCGCCCTGAGCCCCGAGGACCTCGCCCGCCGCGTGCCCGCCTTCGGGGGCCGCGAGATGCCTGTGACGGCCCTCCTTGACGCCCTGATCGGCCATGAGGCCCACCACAAGGGCCAGGTCTGGGTGATGGCGCGCATGGTGGGCCTGAAGCCGCCGATGTTCGTGAAGATGGGGTAGGAAGCGGTCAGCTCTCAGCTTTCAGCGGTCAGCAAAAGGAGAAGGGGGAGGCGCCCGCGCATAGTGGGCTCTCCCTCTTCTGTTGGCTGAAAGCTGACGGCTGATCGCTGAAGGCTCAATTCACCAGCTTCGTCTTGTTCGTCATGAAATCCATCAGCACATACTGGCCGATGTTGTGCGGCGTCGTGAAGTACGCCTTGCCCTTCGTCATCTCGGTGACACGGCGCACGAAGCCCACGAGTTCGGGGTCGCGGGCGAGCATGAAGGTGTTGACCTGGATGCCGCTGCGGCGGCAGTTGGCGACCTCGCGCAGGGTGGCGCCGAGGACGTAGGGGTCGAGCCCGTAGGCGTTCTTGTAGATGCGTCCGTCGGGCAGCGTGAGGGCCGAGGGCTTGCCGTCGGTGATCATCACGATCTGCTTCATGTCCTTGTTCTCACGCTTCAGGAGCTGCTGCGCCAGCCGCAGGCCCCCCGCCGTGTTCGTGTGGTACGGCCCGATCTGTGCCTGGGCGAGCTTGGCGACCGGAACTTCCTCGGCGGAGTCGTGGAAGAGGACGAACTTCAGCGTGTCGCCCGGGTACTGGGTGCGGATCAGGTGCGCCAGCGCCAGCGCCACCTGCTTGGCGGGCGTGAAGCGGTCCTCGCCGTACAGGATCATCGAGTGCGAGCAGTCGAGGAGCACGACGGTGGCCGCCGAGGAGTTGTACTCCGCCTGCCGGATCACGAGGTCGGATTCTTCGAGGTTGTCGAACCCCTTGCCCATCACGTTCCCGAGGGTGGCGGTCGTGTCGAGGTTAAGGGTGTCGCCGAACTCGTAGTTCTTGAGTTCACCCGTCATCTCGACGCCGGAAGCGTACTCGCGCGTGTCGTGGGCGCCCGCCGAGGAGCGGCCCAGCCCGCCCATCAGGTCACGCAGGCTCTTGTAGCCCAGGAAGTCGATGCTCTTGTCGGTGAGCTGGAACTTGGACTCGCCGGTCTGGCCCTGCCCGCCCTGCCCCGGCTCGTCGTCGAACTCCTTGCGGATGAAGCCGTCCTGCTGGAGCTTGTCCATCAGGCGCTCGATCTGCTGGCCGAGACGGGTCTCTCGCACGTCCCCGGCCTGCATCGCCTCCATCAGCATGTCCTCGGGGATCATGTTGCGCTCGGCGAGGGCTTCGAGGATGGCGTCGAAGAGGTCGTCCATGCTGGGGCGGGCGTCGGGATCGGGGTCGTAGGGGTCGTTCATCCCCTGCCCGAGCAGCGCCTCCTGAATCATCTGCATCAGCTCGCTGGATTCGAGCTGATCGAGTTCGCCCTCGAACTTGCTGTACCGCGTGATGCGCGCCATGTCGGGAAACCTCCGTAGGGGACAGCATGGCGCGTTCCGGCCCGCGCGTTTGTGACGGCTACGGCTCAGAGCGGGCTCTTCCCCTCAGTTGGATGAGCCGTGACGGCTCGCGGAATCGGCCACACGTCTCAAGTAGCCCATGGGGTCCTCGACGAACTGCGCCGCCCGCGAGGCCAGAAGTTCGGTCACCACCGCGTTCCACTCGGCCTCGAACACGCGCTCGTCACTGGAGACGAAGACCGCATCCACCGCCGCCGTTGCCTCAACGATGGCCTGCAACAGGGCAACATCCGGATTTCTGAGATCGAGGCGAATTCTGAGTTCTACAACTCGTCCATCCTCGTAATCCACGTGAATGTCGTTCTGACTTTGTTCGCCGTAGACCAGCGTCGTGTCACTTCCTGTGCCGTAGGTCTCTTTCAACGGCAGGAGACTACGCAAGCGCGACAACAATGATTCGGGGACGGGCTGTTTCTCCCAGCCGAAGCTGGCCCACAGGTCTTCAGGAGAGGCACCGGGGGCAGGACGGGGGATCGGTTTGAAGGTGAATTGCCAGACGGCCATCCACGCCATCTCACCACAGGTCGCGGCCCGGCCAGCCTCCGTTTCGCTGACTCCCCCCGTACAATCCCCCCCGTGTCTCCTCACACGCGCGGCATCCTCCTCCTCGTCCTCGTCACGGCGCTGTGGGGCAGCACCTTCGCGGTCGTCAAGGAACTTGGAGAACTCCTGCCGCCCAGCGTCCTGATCGCCTGGCGTTTCCTGATCGCGTCGGTGGCGCTGCTGCCCGCCCTGGGGCTGGCGCGTCGGGTCGCCTCCCCCGCCCCTGCCCCCTCCGCCCGTCCCCTGTGGCGCGACGGCCTGATGCTGGGCGCGTGGCTGATCGCCGGGTACGGCACGCAGACGATTGCCCTGCAAACGACGGGGGCGAACCGGGCGGCCTTTTTCACCGCGCTCAGCGTCGTGCTCGTGCCCGTGTGGCTCACCTTCGCCCAGCGCCGACCGCTTCCGCTCGCCCTCTGGCTGGCGCTGCCCCTCGCGGTGGCGGGCCTCGCGCTGCTCTCGTGGGAGGGCGGGGCGCTCGTCGTGGGGGACGCCTGGGCGCTCGCCTGCGCCGTCACCTACGCGGGGTTCATCATCGCGCTGGAGCGGACGGCGGCCCGCCACGAGGCCCTGCGCTTCACGCTGGCGCAGCTCCTCGCCGTGACGGCGCTCGCGTGGGGCTGGGCGCTCCTCGCCGACCCGGGAAGGCTGTGGCCGCCCGCCGCCGCGTGGCTCCCGCTGCTCTACCTGGGGGTCGCCGCCACCGCCCTCACCACCCTGCTCCAGACGGTCGGGCAGCGACGGGTGAGTGCGGCCGAGGCCAGCCTGATCTACGCGCTCGAACCCGTGACGGCCGCCCTCTTCAGCTTCCTCCTGATCGGCGAGCGGATCGGGGTGCGCGGCGCGCTGGGCGGGCTGCTCGTCGTCGGCGCGACCGTGCTCAGCCAGCGGGCGGGCGGCGAGCCCCACCCCGAGACGCCCACGCCCCAGGCGGAGGGGTAGCTAGCCCCCGTTCACCGGGCGCTGGAACGTCTGCTCGCTGCCGTCTTCCAGGATCAGGGTGAGCCCGTTGCCGCTCACCCGGTAACGCCTCACCCGCTCCAGCCGCCGCAGGTACTCCGTCTCCTGCCGTTGCAGCTCGGGCGAGGGGCAGGCGCGGCGGGTCGTCGCCAGCGGGGAAAAGTGCAGGGTGTCGCCGCCAAGCGTGAAGGTGCCCCGGAAGAGGTTGCACCCGGTCGTGCCGCTCACCGCCCCGCCGGGCTCCAGCCGCAGGGTCGGGGGCGTGTCTCCCACCGCGCCCACCAGCCGCCACTCGGCGAAGAGGCGGGAAGCCTCGAAGGCGGTCACCCGGTTCCCGAACACCAGTCTCTCCCTTCCCGTACTCAGCACGAGGAGGTTGGGGCTGAAGGACAGGCCCCGCGCCTCCGACAGGACGTTGAGAAAGCGGGCCTCCAACGCGCTGACCTCGGGGGCGCAGGCGCGGCGGGTGCTCGCCAGCGGGCCCAGGCGCACGGTGTTCGCCGTGAACACGCCCCGCCCGGTGAAGCGGTTGCAGCCTGTGCTCCCCGACACCTGGGCTCCCCCGGCGGTGGAAAACCGCGTCCCCGCGAGCGTGAGGGTGGGGGCGCTCCCGCCCTGCGGGGTCACCGTTCCCCGCGCGTCGGTCAGCCTCAGCAGCGTCCACGTCCCGTCCGCGAAGGGCTCGGCCACCGCCGACTGCGCCAGCGCGGCGCCCTGCACGGCCAGGGCCAGCATCAACCCGTGTCTGTTCATGTGGCCTCCCGGCCTCCTCCGGCCCCGTCCGACCTCTTTCCCCCTCGGCAGAGGTCGGACGGGGCCACGGTCAGGCTTCCGCTCAGCTTAAAAGGGGAGCAGGACTCCTTCGGTACGCCGCGTGCCAATGTGCCTGCTCGGGTGGGGCACAGGGTGCGTCGGCCGCTGCCGGAGGCCTTGTGGCTCGCTCAGCGGACGCCGTGGGTCTGGTCCGGCACGAGGAGGGTCCGCAGGGCGGTGCCCGAGCGCCACACGTCCATCAGGCCCTCCTTCACGGTGGAGCCGCGCACCGCCGCGTAGAGCGAGGGGGGGAGGTGGGGTGCCGGGTACACCCCCTCGCGCCCCTGCGGCCCCACGCGCACCTCCAGGGGAAAGCCCAGCGCCAGCGTCGCCACGAGGACCCCGCCGAGTGCGGCGCCCCCCAGCGCTCCGGCGAGCGGGTGCCAGGGGCGGCTCGCGGGTTCGGGGACCAGGCGCCGGGCCGCGAGCGCCACCCCCAGCCCCAGCCCCAGCGCGAGCAGCCCGGCGGCCACGGCTCCCCGCGCCAGCATGTTGGCGAGGAAGCACGCGGCGACGCCCCCCAGGCCCCAGACCAATCCCGCCAGCCCGCGCCGCACCCCGAGCGCCGTCATGGCCGCCCAGAGGGTCACGAGCAGGGCGTCGAACCAGGTGATCACGCGGGGCAGTCTAGCGGGTAGGCCCTTACAAAACTTTTGCCCTTCGGGGCAAGGGGGGCGGCAGATGGTGGGCAAGGGTGCCGTCTTCGCCCTCCACAGGCCTAGACTGCACCCATGATCCGGGTTCTCCTCGTCGATGACCACGCGCTGTTCCGCCAGGGCCTGCGCAGCCTGCTGGAGTCCGAGGGGATGCGCGTCATCGGCGAGGCCGCCAACGGGCGCGAGGCGATCCGGTACGCCGCCGACACCCACCCCGACGTGATCCTGATGGACATCCAGATGCCCGAACTCGACGGGGTCAAGGCCACCCAGAGCATCCTGGAGATCGACCCGCACGCCCGGGTCATCATGATCACGATGTACCGCCAGGACCGCTACGTCTTCGAGGCGGTCAAGGCGGGGGCGCGCGGCTACGTCCTCAAGGACGCCGACGCCGCCACCCTGCTCGACGCGATCCGCCGGGTGGCCGCCGGAGAGGCGCTCCTCGACGCCGACATGGCCCAGAATGTTCTCGACGACTTCCGCGACAAGCGCGAGGAACTTCCCAGCGAGAAGCACGCCGACCTCAACGAGCGCGAGACGATGATCCTCAAGCTGCTCGCCCAGGGCTTTTCCAACCAGGACATCGCCCTGCGGCTCGACATCTCCGAGAAGACGGTGCGAAACCGCCTCTCCGAGATCTTCACCAAGCTGCAACTCAACAACCGCACCCAGGCCGCCCTCTACGCCATCCGCGAGGGGATCGCCAACCTGGAGTAGGACCAGAGATTCACCCTTCATGCCCAGATCGAAAGCCCCCAGAGCCCAGACCGTCGCCCGCCCCACCCCCGCCGCCTCGCCCGTCACCTTCCGGGCGGGGTGCGCGCGGGAATGGGTGGTCGCGTCCGCCGAGCCCGACCTCGCGTACACCGAGCAGGCCTTCCCCGAGTGCCCGGCGTGCCCCCACCGGGTCGAGCCGGAGGAGACCCGGCCGTTTTGCACCCTGCGCCCGGTGGGGACGGCCCACCCCTTCGCCGCCCTGGCCGGTCTGGACCTCCCCGAGTGAGCTTCGACCTGGGGACCGAGCTGCGCTCGCGCGGGTACGGGGGGGAGGTGGGGCTCGTCGTCACCGACCTTGACGGGCGGGAGCTGCACGCGCTGAACCCTGATCGCGTCTTTCCCGCCGCGAGCACGATCAAGGTGCCCCTGCTCGTGCTGGCCCTGGAGCAGGCGCAGTCGGGCCGCCTCGACCTGCGGGAGCGGGTCACGGTGGGGGCCGGGGACCGGGTGCCCGGCTCGGGCGTGCTGCACGAACTCGGCCCCGGCCTCCAGCCCACCTGGGAGGACCTGCTCACCCTGATGATCGTCGTGAGCGACAACACCGCGACGAACCTCGTGATCGGGCGGCTGGGGGTAGAGGAGGTGAACGCGTGGCTGAGGGCGCGCGGGCTGGGCGCCACCCACCTCGTCGGCAAGCTCCAGCTTCCGCCGGAACAGCGCAACGAGGCGCAGCGCCGGGGCGAACGCAACCGCACGACCGCCCGCGATCAGGTCGCGGTGCTGGGGAGGCTCGCACGCGGCGACCTGCTCGGCCCGTCCCACACCGCCCTCGCCCTCTCCATCCTGTCGCGCCAGCAGTTCCGGGACATCCTCGCCCGGCATGTCCCGCGCGGCGAGGACGGCGAGCCGCTCTACCGGGTGGCGAGCAAGAGCGGCGAACTCGCCGGGGTGCGGCACGACGTGGGGGTGCTGTTCACCCCGCGCCCGCTGGTGGTCGCCCTGCTCTCGGAAGGGGGAGGGGACCCGCGCGAGCACCCCGACAACCGGGACGCGGCTGTGCTCGCGGGCACACTCTGGCCGCTGCTGGGGGCGCTGGGGGGCGTATTCTGACCTCCTGACGGGGACATTTAACCGCTCGGTCAGGCGCATGATGACGGTGCAGGAGTCTGCCGCTTTTTGCCGTACAGCACGTCTTGGCGCAGCCTGAGCGCGTGCTATGCTGGGCGCGACTTCAGCCGCTGTCGGTCCCGGGGCAGGCCCCACAGGAGCAGGCACCTCAGAAGCTACGCACCCTACGCGCGAGGAGAAGGAACGTGGAGAGAAACGACGCTGTGATGCCCTGGGTCGCCATCGTGTGCGCGGCGATCATGTGGATTATCTTGCTGTTCTTGTTCAATCAGGAGACGGCGCCCGAGCCCGTGGTCGTGGACCCCGAGGTGGTCGCCAGCATCAACCAGGACTGGCGGACCATCGGCCAGCAGGTGTACACCTCGGCGGGCTGCGTGGGCTGCCACGGGGCGCAGGGCCAGGGCGGCGCCGGGCCGCGGCTCGCGGGCGACGAGAAGATCGTCAAGGACCCGGTGTACGTCCACACCATCGTCACCCAGGGCAAGGGGCAGATGCCCGCTTTCCCGCAGCTTTCCGAGCGCGAGGTGTACGCGGTCGCCAACTTCGTGCTGCATTCGTTCGGCAACAACATCGAGGAGCCGCTGACGCCCGCCCTGGTGGCCGAGGGGCAGACCAAGGTCGACCCGGCGGTGCTGAAAAACCGCAGCCGCTTCGTGCCGGAAGACATCAAGCTGCCGGAGATCTTCCTGGCGACGTTCGTGATGGTGCTGCTGACCTACGGGCTGATCGGGCTGTACAGCGTGTGGACCGAGGGGCAGGAGCTGCACCCCGGCATCCACAAGGTGCGCGCGACGCCCGTGGCGATGCTGGCGATGGTCGTGACGCTGGGCCTGAGCCTGCTGTTCAGCGTGCTGTTCGTGCGGCAGATGGTCGCCGACTACGCCGCGTGGGCCAACCGCGAGATGCCCAACGTGGCGATGGAAGGCTTTTACGCCGCGATGATTTTGCTCACCATCGCCGTCGCCATCGGCCTGTACAAGAAGTTCTTCATGGACGGCGAGGTGCTGGTCGAGGACGCCAGCGGCGAGTTCCCGTGGTAAGGCCCCAGGCGCATAAGGGAGAGACCAGACGATGACCCGTTACAAGAGACAAGACCCCGAACTCAGCCGCCGCCGGTTCATCAACCTGGCGATGGGCACGACCGCCGCCGTCGGCGGGGTGAGCCTGATCAGCGTGCTGGGCACCGCCAACCCCGTCTTCCGCCTCACGCGCGACAAGATGCCGCCCCTGAAGGGAGACGTCCTCGTGCACGCCTCCAACAACAAGGAGGGCCAGCCCGTGAAGCTCAGCGAGCTCAACGAGCAACTGGTGCGCGCGTGGCCGATGGGCAAGGGCGAGAACGGCGAGAACGTGATCCGCAAGGGTGATCCCAACAACCTCGTGGCGATCTACCGCTTCCCCCGGGGGCAGATCATCCAGCCCACCAACCTGGAAGCGACCATCAACGGGGAGGTGGTGGCCTACAGCGATATCTGCACGCACGCGGGCTGCACGGTGGCCGACAGCGACACCCGCGCCGGGGCGATGAAGTGCCCCTGCCACTCGGGCGAGTACGATCCCAAACGCGCCGCCGTCGTGGTGGGCGGGCCGCCCCCGCGGGGGCTCGCGCAACTGCCCATCGCCCTTCAGGGTGACAATCTGGTGGTGACGGACTTCTTCTTGCAGATGCCGTACCCGTACACCTCTGAGGGCGAGTGGGAAAGCTTCAAGCAGGAAGTGGAGGAGCAGCTCGCATGAACCAGTGGCTTGATGAGCGTTTGCATCTCTCGCGCCTGAACGACAAGTTCCTGCGCAAGGCCTTTCCCGTTCACCACTCCTTTTTCCTGGGGGAGATCACGCTGTTCAGCCTGATCATCCTGATCCTGACGGGCATCTTGCTCGCGCTCTCCTACGAGCCGAGCAACAGCCTGGTGGTGAACTCCTTTGACCCCGGCACGACCGACGCGCCCAACCTGATTCCGGCGGCCTACCACTCGGCGCTGAAGATCAACGCGATGCCCTTCGGGGACATGCTGCGGCGCATCCACCACTGGACGGCGAACATCATGATCGCCGCTTCCGTGATCCACATGATGCGGATCTACTTCACCGGGGCCTTCAAGAAGCCGCGCGAGATCAACTGGTGGATCGGGATGCTGCTCCTGATCTTCGCGGCGCTGACCGCCGTGACGGGCTACGTGCTGCCCTACGACAACTACGCCTACAACACCCTCAAGGTGATCTACGGCATCGCGGCCTCGGTCCCCTGGGTGGGCGAGTGGGTGGCGCAGGCCGCCTTCGCGGGCAAGTTCCCGGGGGACGGCGTGATTCCGCGCGTGTACGGCTACCACATCATGCTGCTGCCGGGCATCCTGCTGGCGCTCACGGGCGCGCACATGCTGATCATGATCAAGCAGAAGCACACCCAGCCGCAGTACGCCAAGCGCATCGCCTACAAGAAGATCGTCGGCGTGCCGCTGATGACCCAGCAGACGCCCATCATGCTGCTGCTCACTTTTGCGTTCGCGGGCATCATCGTGCTGTTCAGCGCCTTTATCCCGGTGCACCCGGTCGAGTACTTCGGGCCGCCCACCACCACGCCGATCAACAACATCAAGCCCGACTGGTACCTGCTGTGGGTCTTCGGCGTGCTGGCGATTATCCCGAGCTTCGAGTTGCGGATCTTCGGCGGCCTGATCGGCTCGGAGTTCGTGGGCGCGATCTTGGTGCCGACCCTGGCCCTGCTCGCCATGTTCGCGGTGCCCATGCTCGACCGCAGCAAGGAGAACCTCTACTACGCGGAAAACCCCACCAACTACCCGGTGCGGCTCGGCGCGGGGGTGGCCTTTATGATGCTGCTGGTGGTCTGGTCGGTCGCCGGGTACAAGCCCGAACTGATCAGCGCGGGCATCCTGACCACCGCCAACTCCAACACGGTGCTGTGGATCGCGTCTTTCCTGGTGCCCGCCCTGTCGTACTTCGCGGTGCAACTGATCGTGCGCGGCATCCGCAGCCTGCGCGAGTCCGACGCCCGCGACCGCGCCGCCTTCCAGGCCGCCGACGACTGAGCCCCCGCCCTTCCCTCCCACCGCCCCCGGCTCCCCGCCGGGGCGGTTTTTTCATGCTTGAGCTCTCCGGGCTTATGCTGTCCGGGTGCAAGACGACCTCGCCGCCCACCTCGCCCGCCGGGCCCGCCGCCTGGCGCTGGACGCCCGGAACGTGGAGGACGCCGACCCCGAGACGCTGCGGGCCTTCGCCCGGGAGGTGCTGGCCGACCTCGCGGCGCTCGGCCTCCTGCGGGGGGAGGAAGCGGTGGGCTGCTGGGCGGGGCCGCGCCCGGGGGGGCACTGAGCGGAGCCCGCCGCCGGGCGGGCCTACAGCCGCCGGGGCCGCCGTCCCGTCAGCCCGCCCAGCCCCAGGCCGACGAGGGCCGGCAGCGTGAAGAGCAGCAGGAAGCCGGGGAGGTCGCTGTCGCCGATCATGTTTCCGAGGGGACGGCCCAGCGCCGCGTTCACCGGGCTGCCGAGCCAGGCGAGGGCGCTCCACAGCCAGCCGTCGAGCCCGCGCGACTCCACCGCGTTTTCCAGCCACCGCGCGCCCAGCAGCCCCAGCGTTTGCAGGACCAGGGCAGGCAGCAGCACGGCCAGGGCGCGCACACCCCGCTCGGCGCGGCCCGCCAGAAAGCCCAGCATGAACGGCCCGAGCACCGGAATCCAGCCGACGAGCAGCGCCACGAGCAGCAGCATGAGGACGTTGACCCAGGCCATGCGGCGAGTGTACGGCACCCGCGGGGCGGCGGGCGACTGTCGGATCGCCCGCAGAGCAGCCTTGAGCCTCCGGTCGCGGTTTTGGCCCGTGGCGTGAGGGCAGGCTGTCTCCGCGTTCAGGGCTTTGGGATGCGGGGCGGGAGGCGGGTGTCCAGACTGACCCCCAGACGCGCATGACCGCAGGAAGACCGCCACGGGTCGTGCTCGTGTCTTGCCCCCGGAGGAACGCCCATGTTGAAACGCTCCGCTTCCGCCCTGATCCTGCCCCTCGCCCTCGCCTCGTGCGCCCCCTCGATGACGGCGCCCAACGCCAGCACCGTCGACGGGCTGTTCCTGCAAGCCGCCACGGGCGACAACCTGTTCGAGATCCAGTCCTCGCAACTGGCGCTCACGAAGACCAACACGCCGGCGGTGCGGGCCTACGCCCAGCGGATGATCGACCACCACGTTCCGGCGCAAGATCAGGTGGCCGCCCTGGCCGCCACCCGCCGCGTCCCGCTCCCCACGGCGCTGCCGCCCGAACTCCAGATCAAGCTCAACACCCTGGGCACCCTGAGCGGCGCGGCGTTCGACACGGCGTACCTCAACGAACAGGTCCTGAGCCACCAGCTCGCGCTGAGCGTCGGGCTCAACGAGCGGAGCGCCGGACGCGACGCCCAGGTCGTGGCCCTCGCGGCCGGGCTCCAGCCCATCATCGCCGGGCACCTGCAAGACGCCCTGGCCCTGGGGGGCGCGGCCCCCTCGGCACCTCCCGCCCCGGCCTCCCTGGGTTCGCACACGCACTGAGCCTCCGGGTCTCCTCCTGCCTTCCATCCGCGCCTCAGGTCCTCCCCGTGTGGAGACCTGGGGCGCCGGTCAGGCGGCCGTGCCCCGCTCGCCCTCCACCGGGCCAGGTACCTCGCGCAGCGCCCAGCGCAGGCCGAGCGCGGTCATCACCCCGACTGCCATCAGGGTGAGCCAGGGCAGCAGGGGCAGGCCGAGGCGGGCGCCCACGTCGGTCAGGGTGCCGCCGAGCACGTTGCCGAGGGCGCCGCCCGCCCCCAGGCTGATCGCGGAGAAGCCGAAGTAGCTGCCCGTGATCCCGGGCGGAGCCAGCCGCGCCGTGAGCGTCTGCTGGGTGGGATACACGATCATGGTCCCCAGGCTGTAGAGCGCCACGCAGGCGAGGAGTTGCCCGAAGGTGGAGGCCAGCCCCATCAGGCCCAGGCTCAGCCCGACCGTCAGCACGGCGGCGACGAGCGCCACCCGCGTGCGCACCCGCCGCTCGACGAACCGCAGCAGGGGGTATTGCAACACCACCGCCAGCCCCGCCGAGAGGCCGTAGAGGGGCCCCGTTGCCCCCGGCCCCGCCAGCGCGACCGCCTTGAGGGTCACCGCCACGTTGAGCTGGGTGCTGAGCAGGAAGTACCCCACCAGGACGAGCGTGAAGCGGCGAAAACGGCGGTCCAGGGCGGCGGTCCTGAGCCCGGCGAGGCCGCTCCCCGCCGTGCGCTCGGGGCGGAGATGGGGCAGGGTCACGGCCAGCACCGCGCAGGCGAGGAGATACACGCTGCCCGCCGAGATGGCCGCCGTGCGGAAGCCCAGGCCGATCAGGGCAGCGCCGATCAGCGGCCCGGTCACCATGCCGAGGTTGCCGGAGATCGAGGTCAGGCTGAACATGCGGGTGCGGTGCTCGGGGGCCGTGACCGCCGTGATCGCCGCGTTCTTGGGCGCGTCGAAGAGGCCGCCACCCACCCCCGCCAGCACCGATGCGGCGAGCAGCACGGGCAGCGTCTCCGCGAAGCCCATCCAGGTGAAGCCCAGCGTGCGGATCAGGCACCCGGCCAGAATCAGCGGCTTGGGCCCCACCCGGTCGGCCCAGGCGCCCCCGAACACCGTCAGGCCCTGCTGCACGAGCTGGCGCACCCCCAGCACCAGCCCCACGCTCGCCGCCGCCCACCCCAGCCCCTCCACGAAATGCACCGTCACCAGGGGAATCACCGCGAAAAACCCGCCCCACATCAGGAAGTTGGCCGCGATCAAGCCGAGCTGGGCTCCCGACGGGCGAAAGGGGAGGGGGGCGGGTGCGGTCACGGGGGTGAGGGTATATCAGAGATGGGGGCGGCGGACTCGGTGCGGCCATCAGGAAGGGTGGGGCCTGGGCGTCCCGAGGTCAGCCGGAGTGTGTCTGTGACCTGTCATGGCGGTTGCGCCGCTCGTGCGCCCCTTCACCCCGGCCTGCGGGGCTGTACCAGGCTGCCTCGCGGCTCTACGGGCCATCCGCAGGGAGGGAGAGAACACTCTTCCCACCGTAAAAATCAACCCCCGTGTGCTGGAAATACACGGGGGTTGGGCGCCTGCCCACGACGAGCGTATAACTCCGCCGCCCCGTATACTCCGGGTGTCCAGTCGGGCGCGCTGCATGACAAGTCGGGTAGAGCCGGAGGTCACTGCTCCAGAAAGGGGCAACCCCCATGTGCTGCTGACACGTGGGGGTCACCGAAAGGTGGTGATCACTCTGGGACACAAGAAGCATACCAGAAACCGTAATAAGCGGCAAGACAAGTTCAAACGCTGGGCGAGACTCCTGGCGGTATGGACCGCGTTCTTGACCGCCCTCGCGGCCCTGGTCACTGCCCTTGCAGAGCTGATCCACTCGCTGGGAAAGCTCCTGCCCTGATTTAAACCTCTGGGCGCCTGCCCAGCGCGTCACCGTGTTCGTCTGGACTCCCCCGCCGTGAGGTGGGGGTTCTTCTCTGTGGCATCCGGTGAAGAGAGGGTCAACGTGCCCCGCCGACCCCTCTTCCCTCCAGCCTCACCCGCCCACGTGGACGACGGGTCGCCGGTCGGCGTTCTCCTCGGCGCGGCGCAGCACCTCGTGGGTGAGGGGCGGGATGTCGCCCTCGCCCGCGAGGAGGAAGCGCAGGGCGTTTCCGGCAGGGCCCTTTTCGCTCCACTCGAAGTAGACGTGGGGGGGCACGCCCGTCAGGTCGCGCACGTGCAGCAGCACGGCGGCGATGGTGTTCGGCACCGAGTTGCCCCGGGCGCGCAGGATGGCGTGGCGGCCCACGCTCACCCCACTCACCGTCACGGCGTCGCTGAAGTTGCTGGGGTCGGTGACCTCGACCTCCAGAAAGAGGGCCGGTTCGCGCTGCGGGAGATGGGTGTCGAGCCGCACCTCCAGCTCCTTGAGGCGGTACTCGGTGGTGTCCCCGGCGTTCAGGCGGTTGGCAATGAAGCGCGCCGGGAGGCCCCGCCCCGCCGTCTCGCGCAGCAGCCGCGCAGCCTCCGGGTCGAGGCTGACCTGCTGCACCCGCAGTTCCGTCGCGCGGCTCACCCGCGAGGCCACGCTGAACACGAGGATCGCCGCGATGAAGAGGACCGCGATGTACAGGCCCTCGGGGCGGCCCGTCACCGTCACCACGCTGGTGTAGATGAACAAGACGCTGATCAGGGCGAAGGCGAGCGTGGTGCCCCGGTGCCCCCGGCGCCACTCGGTGAGGAAGACCGCGACCGCCGCCGAGGTCATCAGGGCGAGCACGCCCGTCGCGTACGCCCCCGCCTGCGCGTCCACGTTCGCCCGGAAGGCCAGGGTCACGAGAAAACTCACCGCCGTGAAGATCACGACGAGGGGCCGGGTCGCGCGCGCCCAGTCGGGGGCCATGCCGTAGCGCGGCAGGTACCGGGGCACGATGTTGAGAAGCCCCGCCATCGCCGATGCGCCCGCAAACCACAGGATCAGGATGGTGGAGAGATCGTACAGGCTCCCGAACGCCTCGCCCAGCCGCGCGTGCGCGAGGTAGGCCAGGGCCCGCCCGTTCGCCTCGCCCGCGGGCTTCTGCACCGTCACCGCGTCCGACGCCGTGGCGGGGGTGGGCGTGACCGTCACCGTGAGGGGCACCGGGCCGCCCACCGTCCGGGCCCCGACCGTGAAGGTGCCCGTGCGCCCGGCGGGCAGGTTGAGGGTGTACAGCTCGTGGGGGTCGCGCGGGTCGTCGAGGGGCACGTTGACGGCGGCGCGGCCCGCGCTGAGGTCGGCGGCGTTCACGTTGCGGGTATAGGTGACGGCGGGCCAGAACTGGGCGCGGGGAATGAGCAGCGTCGTCACGAGCGCCGAGCCGAGCAGCATCACGCTCATGAGGAGGGCGGCGGTCGTCAGGAGCTGTTGCGCGTTGCGGACGCGCCCGGCGAGCCTCGCCCGCGCGTCTCCCTGGCCGCCCCGGATCAGCGGCATGACGACCACGCCCGTCTCGAAGCCGCTCAGGCCCAGCGCCAGCCGGGGAAAGACGAGGAGGGCCGCGCCGATCAATGCCAGCGGCGAGAGGTAGGTCTGCGAGAGCCCCGTCCACCAGTCACCCACCAGGGTAGGGTGCGCGAACACGTCGAGGGCGCCCCGTCCGATCACGACCGCGCTCAGGCCGATATAGAGCACCACCAGCCCCACCGCGATCCCGATGGCCTCCCCAAAGCCCTTGAGAAACACCGCCCCCAGCAGCGCGATCAGCCCCAGGGTGATCGGAAGCTGCCCGCCCTGCACCAAGGGCCTGAGCCACGGATTCTCGATGACGTGGGCGGAGGCGTCGGCCGCCGACAGCGTGATGGTGATGACAAAGCCCGTCGCCACGAAGCCGATCAAGGCGAGCACGAGCAGCTTGCTCGGCCAGTACGCCAGGAGCCGTTCGAGCATGGAGATCGAGCCGTCGCCGTGCGGGCTCTCCTGCGCGACCCGGCGGTACATGGGCAGCGCCCCGAAGAGCGTCACGAGCACGAGGACGAGCGTGGCGACCGGCGAGAGCGCCCCCGCCGCGAGCGCCGCGATGCCCGGCTGGTAGCCCAGGGTCGAGAAGTAGTCCACGCCTGTCAGGCACATGACCTTCCACCAGGGGTGCTTGTGCCGCTGTTCCTTGGCGCTGCGCTCGTCCTCGTAAAAGCCCTCGCGCTCGGGGGGGTCGGTTTCCAGAAACCAGCGGGTGAAGGGGCCGCGGGGCCGCACGGACGACATGGCGGCAGCTTACTCCCGTGCCGGGCGGGGAGACTCTTCCCTGGGCTCCCCTCGGGGGAAGGGGGCGTGGGGTGGCCCCAGCCTGATTCCAGGTGGAATGTCCGGCCGTGGCCGACCTGCCATAGGAAGGTCGCCCGAGCCGACTTCCGACGCGAGGGGGGTGGCGGCCCGCTTGTCCCCTCTCCCCTTACCCTGTTCTCCATGCCCCCTGCGCTCGAATGCCTCGCTCCCGGCGTTCACTTTCTGCCCGGGGCGGTGAACAGCGTCGTCCTCGAAGACCGCCGGGGCGGCGCTCTGCTGGTGGACACCGGCCTCGACGAGTCGCACGCGCGCCGGCTGCTCAGGGCGCTGGGCGAAGCGGGCCTCACGCCCACCGGCATCCTGAACACCCACAGCCACGCCGACCACCACGGGGGCAACGCGGGCCTGCTGAAACGCTTCCCGGACCTCAAGGTCTTCGCCCCGCCGCTGGAAGAGGCGATCATCACGCACCCGGTCCTCGAACCCCTCTCCCTCTTCGGCGCCCGGCCCCCGCGCGACCTCCAGACGAAGTTCCTCCTCGCGCCGCCGAGTCCCGCGCGGCTCGCCCCGGAGCCGGGCCTCGCGCGCATCGGCGGGGTGGACCTGGAGCTGATCGAGGTGGCGGGTCACGCCAGCATGATGTTCGCCGTGCGGGTGGGCGAGGTGCTCTACGCCGCCGACGCGCTGTTCGGCCCGGAGTCGCTGCAAAAGCACCCCCTGACCTTCTGCGCCGATTCCCGCTTGCAGAAGGAGGCCGCCGCGCGGCTGGGCGAGCTGGAGGGCGTGCGTGCCGTGCTGCCGGGGCACGGGGGGCCGACGGCGGACCTCGCCGGACTCGTGGCGGCCAACCTCGCCGCGTACGGGCGGACCACGGCGGCGGTGCTGGAGGCCGTGCGGGGGGGAGCCGCGCCCGTGGACGAGCTGCTCGCCCGGGTGTGTGACGTGCTGGGGGTCCACATGACGAACGCGGGGGCCGTGGTGCTCAACCGCGCCACCCTGAGCGCGCACCTCACCGAGCTGCTGGAGCGCGGCGAGGTGGCGATGGGGGTGGAGGGCAACCGGCTGCTGTTTTTCCCCGTCGGCTGAGCGTGAAGGAATGGCTTAGGAGGCGTGGGGGGGAGGGAGGGTAGGTTGGGCCCATGACCAGGAAGAGCACCTCGAAGCGGAGCACCAAGGCCGGGCAGGACCAGGACGTGCAGGCCGGGATGACCCAGCCACAGGCCGACGCAGGGCAGGATGGGGGCGCGCAGGGCGTCATGCCCGAGGGCGAGGCCAAGGCCGACGCCGCGCACCTGAACACGGTGAACAACCGGCTGGTGGACCACAGCTACCTCTCGGAGGAGGAGTTCGGCACCGTCTCCGAGACGTTGCAGCGCAACCTGGCGACCACGATCAGCCTGTACCTGAAGTTCAAGAAGTACCACTGGGACATCCGGGGCCGCTTCTTCCGCGACCTGCACCTCGCCTACGACGAGTTCATCGAGGAGATCTTCGGCGGCATCGACGAGCAGGCCGAGCGTCTCGTCGCGCTGGGGGGCAGTCCGGTCGCGGCGCCCGAGGACATTGCCCGCTTCAGCCTGATCCGGGTGCCCACCGAGACCGTGCGCGACGCCCGGACCCAGGTCGAGGACCTCGTGGCCGACCTCACCCGCGTCTCGCGCGGCTACCGCGACGACTCCAAGACGGTGGACGACGCCAACGACCCCGCCACCGCCGACCTCTACAACGGCTACGCGGCCACCACCGACAAGATCCGCTGGATGCTCCAGGCGATGATGGACGACGACCGCATGAACTGAGGGCCGGGCCGGGGGAGGCCACTGGGAATGCCCGGTGGCCTCTTTCCTGAGGAGGCGGGCGGTGGGAAAGAAATTCGACTACACCCTCAACTACGCCGAACTCGACCTGCGGGCGCACCCCGAACTCTACCGGGTGGGCGTGGGCGAGCAGGGCGTCTTGCTCGTGCAGCCGTACAAGTCGGAGATCCTGCCCCACTGGCGCTTCGCCACCCCCGACGCCGCGCGGGCGAGCAGCGAGACGATCTTTGCGATGTTCCTCGGCTATCTCGCCCGGGGCGACTTCGTGGGGGCCGACATGGCGCGCAAGTTCCTCCAGATGGGCTTTACCCGCTCGCGGCGCTACGCCAACCACAAGGGCGGCAAGAAGTACGACGGCCCCGTCCCCGACGACCAGAAGGGCCGCAGCGGGGCGCATGGCCGCGCCGAGTTGCCCCGCTCGCCCGAGGACCCCGTGAAGGCCGAGTCCGCCCGCATCTTCAAGGCGAAGTGGGACGAGGCGGAGGCGAACCCCGAGTACGCGCGGCTCAAAAAGGAGCACCGGGCGCGGTACGGGTGAGGGCGTGGGCCGTTGTGCCGCCCCACGCCCACGCCCGCATCGTTGGTCGTTGGCCGCCTATCACGCCTTCTTGCCCGCCTCACCGCCCGTGAGGCGGCTGTTTTGTTGCCCCCCCGGCCGTCCCTCTCCCAGCGCGGCGAGGTCGGTGGGTGTGTTCACGTTCCGCAGGGCACCCGGCGCGGCGGCCTCAACGACCTCGAAGGGGACGAGCACGCTGCTCCGCCCGTCCGGCGCGGCCCGCAACCGCCGTTCCCCCGCGCCGAGCCGCGCCGTGACGTGGGGCTGCCGGTCGGTGTGGTACAGCGCGGCGAGGGGCTGCGGGCGTCCTTCCTCGTCCAGGGCGAGGACGGCCTGGGCCCCCGGCGTGCGCGCGGCGGCGAGCGCGGCCCAGTAGGCGGGCGTGAGGCGGGGCATGTCCACCCCCGCGAAGGCGACCCAGCCCGCGCCCCGCTCGGCCCCGGCGGCGTGCAGGGCGGCCTCCAGCGCGGCCAGCGGACCCTCGCCGGGCCGGGTGTCGGGCACTCCCCTCCAGCCCGGCAACTCGTACCGCCCGGGCGGGGCGACGAGGAGCCGCAGCGGGCACCCCTCCAGGCTGGCGGCGACGTGGTGGAGGAGGGGACGGCCCTCCAGGAGCGCACGGGCCTTGTCGCTCCCGAAGCGGCTGGACCGCCCGCCCGCCGTAATGGCCCCCGTGAACTCAAAAGGCCCGTCCGTCACCGTTCGAGTTTGCGCAGCGCCCAGGCGACGAGGCGCGGCGCGGGGCGGCCGTAGGGCGGGTACATGAAGCGCACCGGGCTGGCCGGGGGCTCGCGCAGCACCGCCCGCTCGTGGCTGAAGGTGCGGAAGCCGTACTCGCCGTGGTACCGCCCGCTCCCGCTCGCGCCCACCCCGCCGAAGGGCAGGTAGGGACTGCTCAGGTGGATGACCGTCCCGTTCACGACCAGCCCGCCGCTCGTCGTCTCGCGGGTGATGCGCTCCACCGCCGCCTTGTCCCGCGCGAAGGCATACAGCGCGAGCGGCGGGTCGAGGCGGCGCACCAGGGCCAGCGCCTGGTCGAGGGTGCGGTAGGTCAGCACGGGCAGCACCGGGCCGAAGAGTTCCTCGCGCATCAGGGGCATCCCCGGCGTCACGTCCGCGACCACGGTGGGGGAGACGAAGCGCGCCGCCGGGTCGAACTCGCCGCCCAGCACCACCCGCGCCCCCGCCGCCACGCTCTCTTGGGTCAGGCGCTCCAGCCGCTCCACGCTCCGCCCGTCCACCATCCGCCCGTAATCCGGCCCGGCGCGCAGCCACGCCCGGTCCCCGAAGCGGCGGGCGATCACCGCGTCCACCCTCAACACGAAGGCGTCGCGCAGCTCCTCCGGCACGAGCACGTAGTCGGGCGCCACGCAGGTCTGCCCGGCGTTCAGGAATTTGCCCCACGCGATCCTTTCGGCGGCAAGCCCCAGGTCCGCGCTCACGTCGAGGATCGCCGGGCTCTTGCCGCCCAGTTCCAGCGTCACGCCCGTCAGGTTCGGCGCGGCAGCGGCGAGCACCTTCCTCCCGACCTCCCCGCTCCCCGTGAAGAAGATGTGGTCGAAGGGGAGGGCGGTCAGCGCCCCGGCCACCTCCGCGTCCCCCTCCACCACGGCGACGAGGCGCGGCTCGAAGACCTCCTCCAGCAGGAGGCGCAGGGCGCGGGCGGTCGCGGGCGCCTTCTCGCTGGGCTTGAGGATCACCGTATTTCCCGCCGCGAGGCTCGCCACCAGCGGCACGAGCGCGAGGTTGACCGGGTAGTTCCACGGGCTGAGGATCAGGGTCACGCCGCGCGCCTCGAACCGCACCTCGCTGCGCGACCCCACCAGGCGGGAGGGCGTGGGCACCCGCCGGGACCGCATCCAGCTCGGCAGGTGGTGGATGGCGTGGCTCAGCTCCTCCACGACCGGGTGAAGCTCGGTGATCTCCGCCTCCGCCCGGCTCTTGCCGAGGTCGCGGGCGAGCGCGGCGGCGAGGTCGGCCCGCCTGGCCTGAAGGGCCGAACGCAACCGCCGCAGCAGGGCTTGTCGCTCGGCGGCCCCCGTCTGCGCGGCCTGCCAGCGGTGGGCACGTTGCGTCTCGAAGAGGGTCTGGAGGTCGGCGGGCGAGGGGGCGGTGGGTGTCATGAAACCTCCCGGCAGGACGAGGGGCGGCGGGTCGACTTGAACCGAGTCTAGGCCTCCGCGTCCCCGGCGTCTGCGACCATTAAGCCGAATTGGACTTGACAATTCTGCCCGAAACAGAACAATGCGGGTATGGAGAATCTGCTGAAGAAGGCTGGCGCGATGCTGGCGCACCTGGAGCTGTTCAACCACATGCTGCACCTGCGGGGGCTCCTTCAGCTCGCGGCGCATATGGAGGAGCGCGGCGACCGGGTGACCCTGATCTCGCCGGGGGCGATCACGCTCGTCGGGGGTGACATGACGACCGACCCCAGCGTCACCACGAGCAAGGGGGCGACCGTCGAGGCGGGCACGGCGTACAGCGTGCTGCGGACCCTCAAGGGGCACGACGCGCCGGAGTACGCCGTCACGCGCGAGGAACTCAAGGCGCTGAACGCGCGGGCGGTCGCGGATCTGGAGGCGGGCGACGCCATGCGGGCGTTCGGGGAGACGCTGGCGCGGATCGGGGTGCCGGGTGGGGCGGGGGCGGACACGGCGCCGGAGCGGCCCACGCGGGGTCGTCGTGCCGCCGAGGGGGAGACGGCGCCGGAGCAGCCTGCGGCGTAGGGGAGTTCGGTTTTGGCGCGCATCTCGCCTCAGCGGGCGGGGTGCGTGTTTTCTTGGGGCCGGGTGTCTTGCCACGGTTGGCCCCCACCCCCCAGCCCCCTCCCCCCAGAGGGGGCAGGGGGAGCGGCGCTGCGCTGGGCAAGGGCACACGGACGGCGTGGGTGGTCGCTTTCTTCTGAACGCAAGGTGTGATCTTGTCGCGTCCCATTCGCTCGCCCACCGTCTCGCTGCGCGAGCCGACGTGGCCGTGGGCCTGGGGCGTCCATTTGCGGCCACTCAGCGAGCGTCTAGGTTGTCGTTTTGAAAAGAGCAAAAGCCCTGGCTCTTTTCACCCCTCCCCCCTTGTGGGGGAGGCTGGGAGGGGGGTGACGAGCGAAGCTCGTCCCTGTGCCCCGCGCTGAAAACCCTCGCCTTGACCAATCTGCACTTCACATCAAGCGTCCTGAGGAGGAGTGCGCACCGCGCGAAGCCGGGCGGGGTGAACCGAACCGTCCCCCAGCGCCCCTCGACCCCCAATGCAACCTCCCCCGTTCAACCTTCCGTCCGTCCCCGCCAGTAGTGCGGCGTCTCTGTGGCGGGCAGGAGGGGGAGGGTGGCGGGGTTGCCCGCCCGCTCGGCGAGGGCGGCGGCCTCGCGGGCGGCCCTGTCCCTGCCCAGCCAGCCGTCCCAGTAGGCGCGGAGGGTCCCGGTGACCAGCTCGGTCGGCACGGTATCGCCGCCGTCCAGGGGGTCGTAGATCAGGTCGAGGTCGGTCAGCGGGCCGCCGCCCTTGCCTCCCACGGGTTGCCAGTAGGGCGCGTCCACCGTGCGGTAACCCAGGGCGTGCAGGGCGCGGCGGCGGGCGAGGGGGTCGGTGCCGACCTGCGCCTCGGCCTCTCGGTCCCCGGGGTCCTGGCGAGCGGCGTACACGCTGTCGGCGAAGAGGCCCGCCAGGCCGTGGGCGCGCACATCTTCCAGCCTCGCCCCGTGGAGGGCGTGGCTGATGCCCCGGCCCCGCGCCTCCCTCGCCACGGCCACGAAGGAGCTGAAACCCGCCTCCGGCAGCAGGTGATACACCGTGCCGCCCAGCACCCGGCCTGAGGCGTCCTCGGCGACCAGGATGCGGTTCCGGCGCCCGCCCCGGCCCGCGACGAGGTGGGGGAAGGCGCCGGGCGGGATCAGCATGTCGGGGGCGTAGTAGCTCGCCTCCTGGATGCGCCCGAAGGCGTCCAGCGCCGGGTCATGCGGGTCGGTGACGTGGCGGACGGTCACGGGGGCAGGGTTCGTGGCGTGGGTCATGCCCGGCAACGTAACTCCGGGGCGCGGGCGCAACCGTGACGGTTCATCGTGGCGCTCCCGTCATGGGGCACGGGGGCCGGGCGGTATCCTGACCCCAATGACCGGGCCTGACGACGCGACCAACGGCGAGGACACGGCGGCGAGCAGCGCTCCCCGTGTCGCTCCCAATTTCATCACCGAGATCATCGAGCGCGACCTAGAATCGGGCAAGTACCCGCAGGTCGTCACCCGCTTTCCGCCCGAGCCCAACGGCTACTTGCACCTGGGGCACACCTTCGCGTCCTTCCTCGACTTCCAGACCGCCGTGCAGTACGGGGGCCGCTACCACCTGCGCCTGGACGACACCAACCCCGAGGGCGAGAGCATGGAGTTCGCCCAGGGAATTCAGGACGACCTCGCCTGGCTGGGGTGGGACTGGGGCCCGTACCTCTACTACGCCTCCGACAACTTCGAGCGGTATTACGCCTTCGCCGAGCGCCTGATCGAGCTGGGCAAGGCGTACGTGGACTCCGTGAGCGGCGAGGAGATGGCGAGGTTGCGCGGCAGCGCGACCGAGGCGGGCACGCCGAGCCCCTACCGCGACCGCTCCGTGGAGGAGAACCTGGGGCTCTTCCGGCGGATGCGCGCGGGAGACTTTCCCGACGGCGCCCACGTCCTGCGCGCGAAGATCGACCTCGCCTCCCCCAACATGAAGTTGCGCGACCCGGTGCTCTACCGCATCCTGCGCGGGCACCACTACCGCACCGGGGACGAGTGGTGCATCTACCCGATGTACGACTTCCAGCATCCCCTCCAGGACGCGCTGGAGGGCGTGACCCACTCGATGTGCTCGCTGGAGTTCGTGGACAACCGCGCGATCTACGACTGGCTGATGGAGACGCTGGGTTTCTCGCCGCGCCCCCACCAGTACGAGTTCGGGCGCCGCAGCCTGGAGTACACCATCACCAGCAAGCGCAAGCTCCGGCGGCTGGTGCAGGAGGGGCACGTCACCGGCTGGGACGATCCCCGGATGCCTACCCTGCGCGCCCAGCGGCGGCTCGGCGTGACCCCGGAGGCGGTCCGCGCCTTCGCGGCCCAGATCGGGGTCAGCCGCACCAACCGCACCGTGGATATCGCCGTCTACGAGAACGCCGTACGCGACGACCTCAACCACCGGGCGCCGCGCGTCATGGCCGTGACCGACCCCGTGCGCGTGGTGCTGGGAAACATCCCGCCGGGGGAGACGCGCCCCCTCGCCCTCCCGTACTGGCCGCACGACGTGATCCGCGACTCCCCGGACGGCCTCGTCGCCCTGCCGGGCGGCGAACGCGTTCCCCCCGAGCGGGCCGTGCGGGACGTGCCCCTCACCCGCGAGGTCTACATCGAGCGCGAGGACTTCAACCCCGAGCCGCCAAAGGGCTACAAGCGCCTGACCGTGGGCGGCACGGTGCGGCTGCGCGGGGCCGGGATCATCCGGGCGGACTCCTTCGAGACGGACGACGCCGGGGGGGTCACGACCATCCGGGCGACCCTGCTGGGCGAGGAGGCGAAGGCGGCGGGCGTCATCCACTGGGTCAGCGCCGAGCACGCCCTCCCCGCCGAGTTCCGGCTGTACGACCGCCTCTTCCGGGTGCCCCATCCCGAGGGAGAAAATCCCGACGACATCGCCCCCGACTTCGACCCCGAGCGGATGAGCCACGAGAACGAGGCCGCGCCGCTGGACGCCGGGTTCCTGCGCTTCCTCAACCCCCACAGCCTGCGGGTGACGCGCGGCTACGTCGAGCCCAGCGTGGCGGAGGACCCGCCGGACACCCGCTACCAGTTCGAGCGGCAGGGCTACTTCTGGCGCGATCCGGTGGACAGCCGGGAAGCCGCGCTCGTCTTCGGGCGGATCATCACGCTCAAGGACACCTGGGGCCGGGAGCAGAAGGCGGAAGGCAGCAGGCAGAAGGTCGAGAAGCAGGCGCCGAAGGCCGAGGTCCCCCAGCCCACCCCCCACGCCCCGCAGCCCCTCACCCCCGAGCAGGAGGCCGAGGTCGCCCGCCTGACCGCCGGGGGCGTCGCAGAGGCCGACGCGCGGACGCTGGCACGGGACCCCGTGCTGGGGGCCTTCTACGCGGGGGCGAACGCGGGCGAACACGCCGCCCAGGTGGCCGCCTGGACCGTCAACGACCTCGCCCCCGCCCTGCGCTCGGGGGAGGCCCGCCTCCAGGCCGCCGACCTCCCCGCGCTCGCCGCGCTGCTCGCCGGGGGGCAGATCAGCACCCGCATCGCCCGGGACGTGCTCGCCCGCGCCGCCGAGTCGGACGAGGCCCCCGCCGCCCTCGTGGAGCGCGAGGGCCTGCGGGTGGTCACCGACACGGGCGCCATCGAGGCCGCGATCCGGGACGTGTTGAGCGCCAACCCCGACAAGGTGGAGGCGTACCGGGGCGGCAAGACCGGCCTGATGGGCTTTTTCACCGGTCAGGTCATGCGCGCGACGGGGGGGAAGGCCGACCCGAAGGTGGTCGCGCAGGTGCTGACGGACCGGCTGAACGGCTGAGGGTCTCCGCGGCGCCGAGTGTCGGGGGCAGGGGCGGGGGGTCAGGTCACAGGGCCAACCCCTTCCGAGCCGCAACCCGGATTGGTGCTTCTCTCATCTGGGAGCGTCGGCCCAACCTCAGACTGCGGCTCATGAAACATCTCCTTTTCCCGACGGCGGCCCAGGCCGACGCCTTCGTGCAGGAACTCCAGTCCCGGGGCGTCATCCAGCCCGAGATGGGGCAGACCTCGCTCAACCGCCGTGAGGAGATGGGTGGCGGCATGACCAACACGGGCGGCCTGTCCACGACGACCACCACGACCACGGTGAGTGACGGCAGCGCGCCTCCCTACGTGGAGGGCGGCGTGGCCGAGGAGGCCGGGGACGGCGCGATCAAGGGCACGGGGGTGGGCGCGGCGGTCGGCACGGTCGCGGGCGCCATCGCCACGGTGGCGACGGGCGGCCTCGCGGCGGTCCCGGTGATCCTGGGCATGGCCGCCCTCGGCTCGGGCGTCGGAGCGGGTGTGGGCGCCATCGGCGGCGCGGCGGGCTCGGAAGAGGCGGTGGACACGACGCGCGGCGGCTACCAGAGCAGCTACGACATCAGTGGCGAGCAGCACGACCGCCTGAGCAGCGGCATGTCCTCGGGTGGCCGGGCCATCGCCGTGGACGACTCGGTTCCCGCTGACGTCGTGTCGGAGGTGGCCGCGCGGCACGGCGGACAGTTCGTCTGAGCCGTTCAGCCACAGGGGAAGGGGAGGCCGGGCTTCACACCCGGCCTCCCCTTCCTCATCTGAGCTGGCTGCTAGGAGGCCGGGGTGGCGACGGAACTGTCTTCCAGCAGCGCCGCGTAGGTCAGGGCGGCGACCAGGGCCATCAGCAGGGATGAACCGGAGCCGCTGAGCCTCACGTCCTTGCCGAGGAGGCGGCCGCCCAGCCGTCCGGTCACGCCGCTCTCCGTCACGGTCAGCGCCACGTCGAAGCCACCCACGGAGCCACCGCAACGTCCTGCAATGCCGGGGCCGCTGGCGGTCAGGGTCAGGTCCATCCCCAGCGTCCCGCCGCCGATGCGCCCGGTCAGGGTGTGTGACCCCAGCGTGACCTTCACGTCCTTTCCAACTCGCCTGCCGCCCAGCCGCCCGGTCACCCGACCACCTTCCACCCGCAGCGTGAGGTCACGGTCGAGCGAGCGTCCCCCCAGGCGACCCGTCAGCCTCCGCCCGTCGCCCCCCAGCCTCACGTCGTACCCGTAGGTCGGACCGCCGACCCGGCCCTCGATGCTCGGGGGGCGCTCGTCCGGAGAAGGGGTCATGCTCCCGGTAAGCGCGGGGCGGGGCCGGAGTTGCGGCCTAGTTCAGCATCCGCCCGCCGTTTTGGCCCATCAGGGCGGCCGCTTTGTTGAGGTGGTCTTGCAGGGTGCCGTGCCAGTCGTCGCTTTCGGGCGTGTGCTCCAGCGCCTGCTGGGCGTGGGCGTAGGCGGCGGCGGGGTCCTTGAAGCCCTGCTGGGCCATCACGTCGGCGGCCATCTGGTGCCCGGTGATCCAGTCGCGGCTGTCGGGCGCCGCCTCGCGCACCACCCGCTCGTAGTGCTCCAGCGCGTCGTCGAGGTGGTAGTAGTCGAGCGCCACGCTGCCCAGCACCAGGCTCGCGGGCACCACCGCCCCCTGCGCCAGCGCCTGCTCGGCGGTCTGCTGCGCCTCCTGGAGTCTCCCCAGCCGGTAGTCGCACTCGGCGAGGTCGGCGAGCACCTCCGGCTGGTAGGGGTAGTCGGGGTCGGCGAGCACCGCCTCCAGCCGCTCGCGCGCCTCCACGGGCCGGTCGAGGTCGAGCAGCGCGACCCCGAGCTCGTGCAGGGCGTAGGGGCGGTCGGCCTCGGTGGCGGCCGTCAGCGCGGTCTCGAAGTGGGCCAGCGCCTTCTCGTGCTGCCCGAGGTGGGTCATCACCTGCCCCCACACCAGGGCCACCCCGTAGCTGGGGTCGCCGTGCTCGCGCTCCAGGCGGTCGGCCTCGCGGATCGCCTCCAGCGCCGCCTCGGGTTTGCCGAGGGCGAGGAGGGCCTGGGCGCTCAGGTAATGCCAGGTGGCAAGGTTCAGGCCCTCCTCGGGGTCGCGGCCGGTGTAAAGGGGGCGGGCCTGTTCGAGGGCCGCATTGGCCTCCGCCGCCTGCCCGAGTTGCAGCAGGGTCGCCGCGCCCTCCTGAAGCATGATCGCGCGGTTGAGGCCCTGGGCGTGGTGCGCCGCCTCCGCGTACAGGTGCGCGGCCTCCTGAAGGTGCCCGAGCTGTTCCTCGCAGTCGGCCTGCCAGCTCCTGAGCCGCCAGCGCAGGTGGGGTGGCAGCTCGGAGAGCGGCAGGTGAACCCCCTGCGCCTCGGCGGGCCGCTCGGCCAGGGCCAGCGCACTCAGGGCGTGGAAGCGGGTCAGGGGGTCGGCGGCCTCGCGCACGGGCGCCGTGGGCAGGGTGGCGTCCGGGCCCCGCGAGCGGGCGTCGAGTTCGGCGCTCAGGGCGAGGTAGAGGGCATCGCCGCGCAGGGCGGGGTCGAGGGTGCGCGCCTCCCGCAGCGCCGCGCCGACCTCGGCGGTGGCGGCGTCGCCGTACAGGGCGTGGACGCTGGCGAGGTACAGGGCGATGCGGGCTCGCTCGGGTTTGCGGGCCTCACTCATGGCGCTTTCGAGCACGTCGAAGGCCGTCTCGTAGTCGCCCCCCGCAAGCGCCGCGCAGGCCTGCTGCCAGGTGGTGGGCACGTCGATCATCACCCCTCAGGATAGCGCGGGGGAGGCGGAGGGTCTGCCCTCGCCGCGCGAAGAGGTCGAAAGAGCGCGCGTCTCCCCTGCGGCCGAACGATGCGCCGGGTTGACCTGCGGGCTGCCTGCCTCTCCCTCTGTTGCCCCCGCTCGTCTTCGCGCTGCCCGGACCGCGGCGGACGGCAGGCCGGGTCGAGTCGGAAGAACGACGGGGGCGAGGGTTGGCCCGGACCACGGGGAGGAGCCGCGTCGTCCCGCTCCCTTCGCCGTTCCAGTGCAGCTCGGTGCGCACCCGCCGACGCCTCCCCGACAGCGTTTGGGGACGCTAAAGCTTAGGTGTGACGGCGGCTACGCACACGCATCTTGAGTCTGGTACACTCAACTTCAGCGGGGCGGGACTCGCCCCAACGTTTTTCCTTTTCCGGAGGACTCCTCTTGAGGCGACTCAATCCCTGGCTGATCGTCCTGTTCGTGCTGGCGCTCTTTTTGATGTTTTCCCAGGCGCCGATGAGCGGACGGTCGAGCGTCAATTACAACGTGTTCAAGGACCTGCTCGAACAGGGCCGGGTCGAGCGGGTCGTCGTGCGCGACAACGTGGCTCAGGTGCAGCTTACCGAGCCGACGAGCGTGCCGGTGGCGGGCTCGGCCACCCCGCGCGAGGTCGGAAGCTTCTCGGTCCGGCTGCCCAGCAACCAGGCCACGCCCGACGCCGGGCTGATCAACCAGCTTGAGGCGCGCGGTGTGGACTACCGCTTCGATGCGCCCAGCCAGTGGTTCGGCCTGCTGATCAACTTCCTGCCGATCATCCTGATGTTCGGGCTGCTGTACTTCTTCTTCATGCGCGCCCAGGGCGGCCAGAACGGCGTGATGCAGTTCGGCCAGTCCCGCGCCAAGAAGTACGGCAAGGAAAACCGCGTCCAGACCAAGTTCACCGACGTGGCCGGGCACGAGGAGGCCAAGCGCGAACTCATCGAGGTCGTGGACTTCCTGAAGAATCCCGGCAAGTACCACCAGATCGGCGCCGAGATCCCCAAGGGCGTGCTGCTCGTGGGCCCTCCCGGCACCGGTAAGACGCTGCTCGCGCGGGCCATCGCGGGTGAGGCGGACGTGCCCTTTTTCTCGGTCTCGGCCTCCGAGTTCATGGAGATGTTCGTGGGCGTCGGCGCGAGCCGCGTGCGCACCCTCTTCGAGGACGCCCGCAAGAGTGCCCCGGCGATCATGTTCATCGACGAGATCGACTCCATCGGGCGCAAGCGCGGCGCTGGGATCGGCGGCGGCCACGACGAGCGCGAGCAGACGCTCAACCAGATCCTCTCCGAGATGGACGGCTTCGACAAGACGAGCAGCGTGATCGTGCTCGGCGCGACGAACCGCCCCGACGTGCTCGACCCGGCGCTCTTGAGGCCCGGCCGCTTCGACCGTCAGGTGACCATCGACCTCCCGAACCTCAAGGAGCGCGAGGCGATCCTCAAGGTGCACCTGCGCAACAAGCCGATGGCTCCCGGCGTCGACGTGCCGGAGGTCGCCAAGAGCACGCCGTACTTCTCGGGTGCCGACCTCAAGAACGTGACGAACGAGGCCGCGCTGGAGGCCGCCCGCCTCGGCAAGACGCAGATCGACATGAGCGACTTCTACCGGGCGCTCGACAAGATCACGCTGGGGCTGGAGAACTCTTCTCTCACGATCAGCCCCGAGGAGAAAAAGGCCATCGCCTACCACGAGGCGGGGCATGCGGTGACCGCCGCCGTGATCCCCGGCAGCGACAAGCTCCAGAAGGTCTCGATCATCCCGCGCGGCCGCGCGCTCGGCGCCGCCTTCTACCTGCCGGAAGAGCAGGTGCTGATGAGCAAGGAGCGGCTGGAAAACCAGCTCGTGGTCGCGCTGGGGGGCCGCGCTGCCGAGGAAGTGTTCATGGGCTCGGTCACGAGCGGCGCCGCCGACGACTTCCGCAAGGCGACGAACATCGCCCGCAAGATGGTGCTGGAGTGGGGCATGGGCGAGAACTTCAAGAACATGGCCCTGACGACCGACTCCGGCCCGGTGTTCCTCGGCGAGGACATGGCGAAGCCCAAGGCCTTTTCCGAGCACACCTCGCAGCTCGTGGACGAGGATGTCAAGCGCATCCTGCACCGCGCCTACGACCGCGCCCGCTCGCTGGTGACCGAGTACTCGGGAGCGATGCACGAGGTCGCCGACGCGCTGCTCTCGCAGGAACTCATCACGGGTGACGTGGTGCGCGACGCGGTGGGCCGTGTGGGCCGCAGCCCCCAGCCCATGCCGCAGACGACGGCGTAAGTAAGACCCAGAGAATGAAGCCCCCGCCGAAATGCGGGGGTTTTCGCTGTGTCCCGGTGTGGTCAGGGTTTCCAAAGATTCGGCAGGTAGAACACCAAGTCGAGCGAGGGCGGTTTGATGCCCTGCGTGCGCAGGAGTGCGGCGATCTGTGCGGTGTGCCGGACCTCGTGCAGCATGACGTGCCACAGCAGGCCGTCCAGCCTGAAGTGCTCCTCGGGTGCGTCTTCCACGATGCGCTCCAGATCGGCCTCCGCGAGCGTGGCGAGGTAGGCCAGGGTGCTCCCCTCCACCGCCCGCCAGTAGTCCAGCAGCTCTGCTAGAGGAAACCTAGCGAAGACGGGGCCCGGCCCGGCGTCTCTCAGGGCAGGAAAAGCGTCCTCCACGGGCGTGTCTCGCAGGATGGTGAAATGAATCCAGCCGTCCTCCACGCCCGCCGTGTGGGCCACCAGATCCTTGATGCAGTGGAAGCGTTCACCGTCCAGCAGCGGGCGCGACAGCACCTCGTCCGGCAAGCCCTCCAGCGTGGCCCACAGGTCCCGGCGGGCACGAACGAGGTAAGCGTAGGTCTCGGGGATATTCATTCGCCCTCCTATTCCCGCCAGATGGCCCAGTGCTCGTCGAGCGCCTCCATCTGCTCGGCGGTGCGCCCGCCCACGCGCAGCAGGGCCATGATCTGCCCCCGGTGGTGCGAGTCGTGGACGATGGTGTGCTGGAGGAAGTGGGCGGGGTTCGACCGATACGCGCCCTCGTTCCAGGGGTCGGCGAAGGGCTCACCCGACGCCAGGTGTGCCCGCACTGCCTCCAGGGCGGCCTCATCCCCCGCATCGAAGGCCGCCGCCAGCTCGGCCGGGGGACTGTTCTGCCAGCGCCACAGCGGGTCACCGTCGGCATCCTTCTGCGTGTGGTCGAGCAGCGGGTCCGCGTGTTCACGGGACAGGTTCCACAGCCAGCCGACGCGAAAGGCCGCCATGTGCCGCAGGTGCCGCTCGACCGTCCAGCCGCCCCGGCCGTCGCTCAGGTCGAACTCGGCGGGCGTCAGGGCGCTCAGCAGCATCCCATTGACACGCCCATTGCGGCGGAAGGATTCGAGCAGCAGAGTCAGTTCGTTCATGGCGACCTCTGGGGGTGGGGGGACGTACTGAAGTCGGCGGGCGTGAGGATGCCGGGCGGAGGGGTGACCGGAGGGTGGGTCATCGGGGTCTCTGGGCCCAGCGTAAACGCGATAGCCGTCAGGACCTGGCGTGTTGGGGCGTAGACTGCACCATGACGCAGCCTACCCCCAGCGGCGAGGAGCTCCTGCGCGGCAAGGCCTACACCGGAGACGGGGTGACCGTCTATTACGACGCGCCCCGCTGCGTCCACGTCGCCAACTGCGTGCGGGGGCTGCCCGGGGTGTTCCGCCCCCGTGAGCGCCCCTGGATTCAGCTCTGGAACGAGGGCGACGCGGAGCGGGTGGCCGCGGTCGTCCGCACCTGCCCGACGGGGGCACTGCACTACGCGCTTGAGAATGGCCCGCCCGAGGCTCCCGACCGACCCACGACGATCACACCCGTGCGCGACGGCCCCCTCGCCATTCGCGGCGCCCTCGTGATCCAGACTCCGGCAGGCGAGGTGCGCGAGGTCCGGGCCGCCCTGTGTCGCTGCGGCGCGAGCGAGAACAAGCCCTTTTGTAACGGCGCCCACGTGAAGATCGGCTGGAAGAGTGGGGGCGCGACCACCCCCGAGCAGCGCGGCGACGACCGGCACGGGGAGGGGCAGCGGGCGGACGGGGCCCGGGAGTCACAGGAACAATAGGGGCGGCACGGCCTAGACTGCCCCATGACCTCCTCCTTCAACGTCCCCGACCTGATCCGCAAGAAGCGCGACGGTGAGGCGCACACCCGCGCCGAACTCGAACACCTCGTGCTGGGCTACACGCGCGGCGAGGTGCCCGACTATCAGGTTAGCGCGTGGCTGATGGCCGTGTACCTGCGCGGCATGACCCCGCAGGAGACCGCCGACCTGACGCTGGTGATGGCCGCCTCGGGCGACGAGCTGGACCTTGCCGGGCTGCCCCGCACCGTGGACAAGCACTCGACGGGCGGCGTGGGCGACAAGACCAGCCTGATCCTGACGCCGATGCTCGCCGCGCTCGGCCTGACCGTCGCCAAGATGAGCGGGCGGGGACTCGCGCACACGGGCGGCACCATCGACAAGCTCGAAAGCTTCCCCGGCTGGACGCCCGAACTCCCCGAGGACCGCTTCATCGAGCAGGCCCGCGAGATCGGCCTCGCCCTCGTCGGGCAGTCCAGGGACCTCGCGCCCGCCGACGGCAAGCTCTACGCCCTGCGCGACGTGACGGCCACCGTGGACTGCCTGCCGCTGATCGCCAGTTCCATCATGAGCAAGAAACTCGCCTCGGGGGCGCACACGGTCGTCCTTGACGTGAAGGTGGGCGCCGGGGCCTTCATGCGGACGCTGGACGACGGGCGGGCCCTGGCGCAGGCGATGGTGGACATCGGCACGCGGGCCGGACGGCAGGTGCGGGCGGTGCTCACCGACATGGACGCGCCCCTGGGCCGCATGGCCGGGAACAGCCTGGAGGTGCAGGAAGCCCTCGCCACCCTGCGCGGCGAGGGACCGGGGGACCTGACCGAACTGTGCGTCGCCCTCGCGGTGGAGGCGCTGGCCGCCTACGGGGAGGACGAGGGGCAGGCGGAGGCCCGCGCCAGAGCAACCCTGCAAGACGGCTCGGCCCTGGAGAAGTTCCGCGCCTTCATCGCCGCCCAGGGCGGGGACGCGGCGCTGGTGGACGACCCGGACCGGCTCGACGTGGCCCCCGGACGGGCCGAGGTGACGGCGCCCTCCTCCGGCTTCGTGGCGGGGATCGACGCCCTCGCGGTGGGCCGGGCGGTCCTCGCCCTCGGCGGCGGGCGCGAGCGCAAGGGCGAGGCCATCGACCACGGGGTCGGGGTGGAGCTGCTGAAAAAGCCCGGCGAGGCGGTGGGGGCAGGGGAAGCCGTGCTGCGGCTCTACCACAGAGGGGGGCGGGGGCTGGAGACGGCGCGGGCTCTGCTGACGGCGGGCCTGAGCGTGTCGGAAACGGCGCCCGAGGCCCAGCCGCTGATCCTCGACCGGGTGAACTGAGCCGGGCGTCCCCTGCCGCCGTCAGGCTGCTCCGTAAACGTTCCCCGAATTCCTGCCCGCGTCTGCTGTCCCGGGGGGGTGTTACCCTCGCATCATGCGGACCATCGTGCTCGTCGTGATCGTCGTGCTGGCGGTGATCTTCGCGATTCTCAACCGCAACGCGCTGCTCTTTCCCCACACCCTCAGCCTGGGCTTCGTGACCTACCGCGAGGTGCCGCTGGGGCTGATCCTGCTGCTGACCGGGCTGGTGCTGGCCCTGATCTTCTACTTCTGGGCGGGCGTCTCGCGGCTGCGGGCGCAGGCGGACAGCGCGCGGCTGCTCCGCGACATGGAGGCCCTGCGCAACAGCCTCGATCATCAGGAGGGGAGCCGCTTCGCCCAGCTCCAGGGCTACCTCGACCAGCGCTTTCAGGCCCTGGGATCGGGGGGTGCGGCGGACCAGGGCGAGACGGTGGGGCAGCAGCTCGCGGCGACGAACGCGCGCCTCGACGCCCTGGAACGCAACCTGAACGTGCAGCTCGCGCAGATCGACGACTACCTCAAACGCAGGCTGCGCTGAGGCCCGGCGGCCCAAGGTCTTGGCCCCGCCCTCGTCGGCGAGTGTCGGCGCCCTTACACCCGGTTCATTGCGAAGGAGGCGGTCCCTCTAGAATGGCCCGCAGGAGCAGTGCGACCCGAAGGAGTTGAGAATGGCGCTCGACCGTTTTTTCCGCAGACGCCGCCCGCAGCCGCAGGCGGGCAGCGACGTGCCGGACCTGTGGACCCAGTGCCCTGCTTGCAAGGAGGGCGTGTACAACCGTGACCTGGAGGCGGGCCGCTTCGTCTGCCCCCGGTGCGGGCATCACCTGCGAATCGACGCGGGCAAGCGGGTGGAGGTCTTGCTCGACCCCGGCACGTTCCATCAGCTCTCGGGCCGCGTGCGTCCGACCGATCCCCTCCAGTTCGAGGACACCGAGCCCTACGCGCTGCGCCTCGCCCGCGCCCAGGCGAAGACGGGCCGCCCCGACGCGATCCTGACGGGCACGGGCACGGTGGAGGGCGTCCCCGTCACCCTCGCCGTGATGGACTTCGCCTTCAGCGGGGGCAGCATGGGCAGCGTGGTGGGCGAGGAGATCTCGCGCGCCGCCGAACACGCCGCCTCGCACGGCACGCCGTTCGTCCTCGTCGCGGCGAGCGGCGGGGCCCGGATGCAGGAGAGTGCCCTGTCGCTGATGCAGATGGCGAAGACGACCGTGGCGCTCGAAGGCCTCTCGGCGCGCGGCCTGCCGTACGTCAGCCTGCTCACCGACCCGACGACGGGCGGCGTGACGGCGAGCTTCGCCACCGTGGCCGACGTGATCCTGGCCGAGCCGGGGGCCCTCATCGGCTTCGCGGGGCCGCGCGTGATCCAGCAGACGATCCGCCAGAACCTCCCCGAGGGCTTCCAGCGCGCCGAGTTCCTGATGGAGCACGGCATGATCGACGACGTGGTGGACCGCCGCGAACACCGCGCGTACCTCGCCCGGCTGCTCGGCGTGCTGCTGCGCCGCGAGGTGGGCGCGTGAGCCCCGCCTCCCCCGACGCCGTGCGCGAGCTTGAGGCCCGCGTCCATGACCTGGAGGACACCGCCCGCCGCACCGGGCAGAACCTCGACGCGGCGATCACGCCCCTGCGCGCCGAGGTCGAGCGCCTGCGGGCCGCCCACCGGGAGCCGGTCACCCGCTGGGAGCGGGTGGGGCTCGCCCGCGCCCCGGGCCGCCCGACCGCCCTCGACTACGCCGAGCGGCTGTGCAGCGACTTCACCGAGCTGCACGGCGACCGCGCCTTCGGGGACGACCTCGCCCTGATCGGCGGCCCCGCGCGCTGGCAGGGCACGCCCGTCATGCTGCTGATGCAGCAAAAGGGGCGCGACACCAAGGGCAAGATCAAGCGCCGCTTCGGCATGAGCAACCCGGAGGGCTACCGCAAGGCGATGCGGCTGATGGACCTCGCCGACCGCTTCGGGCTGCCCGTCGTCTCCCTGATCGACACGCCCGGCGCCTACCCCGGCATCGAGGCCGAGGAGCGCGGGCAGGCCTGGGCCATCGCCGAGAGCATCCAACGTATGGTGCGCCTCTCGGTGCCCGCCGTCTGCGCCGTGATCGGCGAGGGGGGCAGCGGCGGCGCGCTCGCGGTGGGGGTGGGCAACCGGGTCCTGATTCAGGAGAACGCCTGGTACAGCGTGATCAGCCCCGAGTCGTGCGCGGCGATCCTCTGGCGCGACGCGGCCCAGGCCCCCAAGGCCGCGGAGGCGCTCAAGCTCACCGCCCCCGACCTGCTGGAACTGGGCATCGTCGAGGAGATCGTCCCCGAGCCCCCCGGCGGCGCCCACCTCGACCCGGACGCCGCCGCGCGGGCGCTGGGCGAGGCCGTGGGCCGTCACCTCGCCGAGCTGGGCGGCCTCAGCGAGGCGGAGTTGAAGGCGCAGCGGGCCGAGCGTTTCCGGTCGCTGGGAGCGTTCACGGAGGGCTGAGCGGGGCGGAGGCGGGGACGGGTCACCTGGGGAGGACGGGTGGCCCGTTCTCTTCCACCCGAACAGCGCGACGGTAAGAACCCTCCGGGTAGAGTCGTGGGATGCGCCGGGCCATCCATAACGCCGCCCCTTGTCATCTGCCCTCGGGCCGAATCCTCGTGCAGGACCGTCGGGGGCACCGTCCCCCTCCGTGGGGGTTCTTCGGAGGTGGGATCGAGGCGGGTGAGACGCCCATGCAGGCGCTTTTGCGAGAGGCACGCGAGGAACTCGGAATTCATCTGTCTGAGGACGCTGTATACAACGAGGGGGTGATTATAGGTGAGCCGCGCGACCTCGCCTTCACCTCCATATCTACAGGTGGCCTTTTGGCGGCGATCTCTCGGTGTTCACCCTGGGGGAGGGTGCGGGGATGGACCTCGTGGCCTCCGAGGAGGTGGGGCGGCGGGTGGAGGCGGGCGGCCCGGATGACCAGATAACACGCCTGGCCCGGGCCTTCCTGCCGCGCCTCACGGCGTCCTCCGGGCAGATTTAGGACGGGTTGGCGCCCCCACGCGGTACCCTCGTGCATGACGACAACTCAGAGAACGGACGTGATCGTCGTCGGCGCGGGCCTCGCCGGGCTCACCGCCGCGCGCAGGTTGACGCAAGCGGGATGGCGGGTCCGGGTGCTGGAGGCGCGGGACCGGGTGGGTGGGCGCACCCACACCATCCGCCTCCCCCTCACGGGCGTGAGCGTGGACGTGGGCGGGCAGTGGGTCGGCCCCAACCAGCCGCACGTCATGGCCCTGATCCGCGAGCTGGGGCTGGAGGTGTACCCCACCCACGACGAGGGGCAGAACCTCGCGCACCTGCTGGGCAAGACGCTGCGTTACCGGGGGCTGATCCCGCCGCTGCCGCCGCACGTGCTCGCCGACTACGCCCTGCTCTCGGGCCGGTTCGAGGCCCTCGCCCGCCGCATTCCGAAGGAGGCGCCCTGGACGGCGCCGAAGGCTGAGGCCCTGGATTCCGAGACCTTCGACACCTGGATCACCCGCCATGCCCGCACGCCCCAGACCCGCGCCCTGATGCGGCTGTATGCCGGGGCGGTCTTCAGCGCCGACGCCCGGGAGATCAGCCTGCTCCACGCCCTGACCTACACCGCGCACGGCGGCGGGATCAACGGCCACACCCTCATCCGCGGCCACGCCCTGCAAGACCGGGTGCTGGGCGGCGCGCAGGCCATCGCGCAGCGGCTGGCGGATGATCTGGACGACGTTCGGTTGAGCAGCCCGGTGATGAAGGTGGAGCAGGACGGGGAGGGCGTCACCCTCCATACCCCGAATGGCCCGCACCGCGCCGTCCTCGCCGTCCTCGCCGTGCCCCCGGCCCTGCTCTCCGGCGTGGGGTTCGACCCGCCGCTCCCGCCCCGCCGCGCGCAGCTCCAGCAGCGGCTGCCGATGGGAGCGGTCGTCAAGTTCATGGCCGTCTACGAGCGCCCCTTCTGGCGGGACGCGGGCCTCAGCGGCATGGCGATCAGCGACGAGGGGCCCGTGACCGTCACCTTCGACAACAGCCCGCCGCAGGGCCTCCCCGGCGTGCTGCTCGGCTTCATCGAGGGTGGGGAGGCACGGGCGCTGATGGGGGCGAGCGAGACGGCGCGCCGGAACGCGGCCCTCGCCCGCCTCGCCCGCCTGTTCGGCCCGGAGGCCCTGCACCCCCTCGAAACCGTCGAGCGCGACTGGTCCGCCGAGCCTCACAGCGGCGGCTGTTACGGCGCCCTCTTCGGTCCCGGCGTGTGGACCGGGTACGGCGAGGCGCTGCGTGATCCCGTGGGCCGCCTGCACTGGGCGGGGGCGGAGACGGCCCGGGTGTGGATGAACTACATGGACGGCGCGGTCGAGAGCGGCGAGCGAGCGGCGGCGGAGGTGCTGGCGGTGGGGCAGCCCGCGGAGGCCGTCTTGCCCGCCTGAGCTTCCCAGGCGAAGGGGCGACCCCTCCGCGGAGCCGCCCCCTTTCGTTGCGGGACGCCCTCTCAGTCGTCCGCTGCCCCCGCCACCGTCTGCGTGTTCGTCACGCCGGGCAGGGCCGCCTCCGCGATGGGCTTTTTCAGGAGGCCCAGCAGCGCGGTGCTGATGACCGTGCCCGTCACGATGGCGACGATGTACATGAGCAGGTTGGTCACGGCGTTGGGGATGAACAGCACGAAGATGCCGCCGTGTGGGGCGCGGAGCTGTACCCCCGCCGCCATGCTGATCGCCCCGGCGACCGCCGAGCCCACCATCAGCGAGGGGATCACGCGCAGCGGATCGCGGGCGGCGAAGGGAATCGCGCCCTCGGTGATAAAGGAGAGGCCCAGCACCCCGGCGGCCTTCCCGGCCTCGCGCTCGTCGGCGGTGAAGCGGTTCTTGAAGACGAGGGTGGCGAGGAACAGCGCCAGCGGGGGCGTCATCCCGGCGGCCATCGCGGCGGCGATGGGGCCGTAGACCTCCGAGCCCAGCAGGCCGGTCGAGAAGGTGTAGGCGGCCTTGTTGATCGGCCCGCCCATGTCGAAGGCCATCATCGCCCCGATCACGGCCCCCAGCACGCCCGCCGAGGTGTCCCCCAGGCCGCGCAGCCAGTTCGTCGCGGCGGTCAGCGCGGCGGCGACCGGGCGCCCCACCACGTAGATCATCAGCAGGCCCGTGATCGCCGTGCCCAGCAGCGGCAGCAGCAGCGTGGGCTTGAGGCCCTCCAGCGTGCGGGGCAGCCTGATCCCGCGGTTGAGCGTGCGGGTCACGTACCCGGCCAGGAATCCGGCGATGATGCCCCCCAGGAAGCCGCTGCCACCCCCCAGCGCGAGCAACCCGCCGATCATCCCCGGCGCGAGCCCCGGACGGTCGGCGATGGAGTAGGCGATGTACCCGGCGAGCACGGGGATGAACAGGCCGAACGCCCCCGTGCCGCCCCCGATCTGGCTCAGCGCCGCCCCGAAGGTGCCCGGCGCCGGGTTGATGCCCCCGAAGGCGAAGGCCAGCGCGATCAGCAGCCCGCCCGCCACCACGAAGGGCAGCATGTGCGACACGCCGGTCATCAGGTGCTTGTAGGCGCTCGGCACGCCCGCATTCTTGGCGGCCTTGGCGGCACTCGCCTGCGACACGAAGTCGGTGCCGCCCTGGGCGCCCGCGACCGCCAGGCCCGCCGCCGTGCCGTACACGGGCGCCTCGGCCAGGGCGCGCTGCACCAGGGCCTGCCCGTTCTGGATGGCGGGCTTGGTGCCGGTCTGGAAGACGCGCTTACCCTGGAAACGCGCGAGGTCCACGTTCGTGTCGGCGGCGATGATCACGAGGTCGGCCCCCGCGATGTCCTGCGCGGTGAGCTGATTGCCCGCGCCGACGCTGCCCTGCGTCTCCACCTTGGCGGTGTAGCCCAGCGCCTTCGCCCCGTTCTCCAGCCCCTCGGCGGCCATGAAGGTGTGCGCGATGCCGGTGGGGCAGGCGGTGATGCCCACGATGCTGAGGGGACGCCCTGTGTCGGTGGGGGCGGGAGAAGAGGGCGCCGCCGTCGGCGCGGCGCGGGCGGGCTGGGTCGCCGTGGCCGCGCCCGCGTCTACCGCCTGCGAGATCAGGCCCGCCGCGTTCCGGATCGCGTCCCCGGTGCTCGCGCGGACGATACGTTTCCCGGCGAAGCGCGACTCGTCGATGTTCACGTCGGCGGCGAGGATCACCGCGTCGGCGTCCGCGATCTCCTGGGGCGTCAGGGCGTCTTGCGCGCCCACGCTGCCCTGGGTCTCCGCCCGCAGGGTGTGTCCGGCGGCCTGTGCGGCCCGGCGCAGGGCCTCGGCGGCCATGAAGGTATGGGCGATGCCGGTCGGGCACGCCGTAACTGCCACGAGTCTTGCCATCTGTGCGCCTCCTGGGGCTGAGAATTACCAGTTTGCCGTTACGGGAGTGTGGCTGAGTTTTGACTCGCGGGAAGTGTAGAACATCGGTCAACTTCTCAGGAGGCCCGATCTATGTGTTTCTGGGGCCGAGCCGCTGCCGCTCTTTCTCCCCTCTTCTCTTCCCAGCGCCAGCTCTTGTTCAGGGTTCCCGCCCCATAGCCTCTCTCTGCCCCACCGTTTCGACCGTGACCTGCGCGGCAAAGGCGTCCAATTCCGCGCGCGGGGGCAGGTGCGCCCCCAGCCGCGTGATCGCCCCCAGGCTGAACGAGGTCGCCCGCCGGGCCGCGTCCGCCAGCCCCAGCCCCTCGGCGCGGGCGGCGATCAGGCCGGAGACCATCGCGTCCCCCGCGCCCACGGTGCTCACGACCTCCACGCGGGGCGGGCGCGCCCGGACGACCTCCCCCGCCGTGACGAGCAGGGCCCCCTCCTCCCCCTGCGACACGGCCACGAGTGCGGCCCCGCGCCCCAGCAATTCGCGCGCCGCGTCCAGCACGTCGTCCTCCCCGCCGAGGGAACGGCCCAGCGCCGCCTCCAACTCGTGGATATTGGGCTTGAGCAGGTTGGGCAACGGGTCCGCCGCCAGCGCCATCTGGAGGGCCGCGCCGCTCGTGTCCAGCGCCACGTACCTCCCCGCCGCGCGCAGCCGGGCCGTCAGCCGCGCGTAGAAGTCCCTTCCCACCCCCGGCGGCACGCTCCCCGCCAGCACGAAGGCGTCGTGATCGGCGGCGAGCGCGTCCAGGCGGGCGTCCAGATCCGCCAGCAGCTCCGGCGTCGCGGTCAGGCCCGGCAGGTTGATGTCGGTCGTCTCCTGCGCCGCCGCGTCCACCAGCTTCACGCCGACGCGGGTGGGGCCGGGCACGCGGAGAAACTCGTCCCGCACCCCCTTCTCCCGGAACAGCGCCTCGAACTGCTCCGGGTTCTCGTCGCCGAGGAGGCCCGTGGCCGTCACGCCCAGCCCCCAGTCGGCGAGGAAGGAGGCCACGTTCACGCCCTTGCCGCCCGCGTCGAACTGGAGCGACTGGCCGAGGTTCACCTCACCCCGCCGCCAGCCGTCCGCCCGCACGGTGAGGTCGAGCGCCGGGTTGAGGGTCAGCGTGGCGACGCGGAAGGCCGGGACGGTCACGCCGTCGCCCCCTCCGGCGCGGGGGGGCGCACGAGGGCGCGCACGGCCTCCGCGTTGGGCTGCGTCAGGGCCTCCCGGGCGAGGGACTGCAACTCGGCGAGGGTCCGCTGACGCAGGGCCGCCTTCACGGTGGCGATCTGGGGCGTACTCACCGAGAGTTCCTTGACGCCCAGGCCGGTCAGCATCAGCGCGCCCACCTCGTCGCCCGCCGCGCCGCCGCACACGCCGACCCACTTGCCGTGGCGCCCCGCCGCCTGGACGGTCAGGCCGATAAGTTGCAGCACGGCGGGGTGCATCGCGTCCGTCTGCCGGGCGAGCTGCGGGTGCAGCCGGTCCATCGCCAGCGTGTACTGCGTGAGGTCGTTCGTGCCCACGCTGAAGAAATCGACCTCCTGCGCCAGCGCGTCGGCGATCAATGCGGCGGAAGGAACCTCGATCATCACGCCGAGGGGCACGCGGGGGGCGCCCAGTTCCTCCCGCACCTGGTCGAAAATTGCGCGGGCGCGGCGGAAGTCCTCCAGCGTGGAAATCATCGGGAACATCAGGTGGACGTTGGGGTGATCCTTCGCCACCCGCGCGACCGCCCGCAGTTGCGGCAGGAAGAGGTCGGGCCGCTCGAAGCACAGCCGGATGCCGCGGATGCCCAGGAACGAGTTGTCCTCGTGCGCCAGCCCCAGGTACGGCACCTCCTTGTCCCCGCCGATGTCGAGGGTGCGGATGATCAGCGTCCGGTCCCCGAGGGCCTGCGCCATCGCCCGGTACTCGCGCTCCTGCTCGTCCTCGCCAGGCGCCGAGTCGCGCTCCAGGAACAGGAACTCGGTGCGCATCAGCCCCACCCCCTCCGCCCCGGCGTCGAGGGCGGCGGCGGCGTCCGCGGCGCGGTTGATGTTCGCGGCGACCTCCACCCGCACCCCGTCGCGCGTCGCTCCCGGCTGGTGACGGGCGGCGCGGGCGAGTTCGCGCTCGCGGGCGAGGACGCCCTGCCGCTCGCGGGCAGACTGCACGTCGGCCTCGGAAGGGTTGAGGTACAGCCGCCCCGCCCCGCCGTCGAGGATCGCGGGCGTGCCGTCGGGCACCTCCAGCACCCCGTTCCCGGCGGCGACCACGGCGGGCAGCCCCAGCCCCCGCGCGATGATCGCGGTGTGGCTCGTCGGCCCGCCCTGCGCGGTCACGAAGCCCAGCAACGTGTCCGGCCCCAGCCGCGCCGTGTCGCTCGGCGTGAGGTCAGGCGCGAGAAGGATCACCGGCCCGCTCGCCGCCACGTCCGTCTCGCGGATGCCGAGGAGGTGACGCAGCACCCGCCGCTGCACGTCGCTGAGGTCCACCGCGCGGGCGGCCAGGGTGGGGTCGTCGAGCTTCTGAAGCTGGGCGATGCGCCCCTCCGTCACCTCCCGGTACGCCCACGCGACCCCGTGCCCGTCGAGAATACGGGCCACGGTGTCCTGCACCACGCTCTCGTCGCCCAGGAGTTCCTGATGGGCCTGGAAGATGGCGGCCTTGTCCGCCCCGAACCGCGCGCCCACGTCAGCGATTACCGTGTCGAGTTCGGCGCGGGCGGCGGCGAGGGCCGTGTCGAGGCGGTCACTCTCCGCCACCGGGTCGCCGGGCTCGTCGCGCACGTCGAGCGGTTTCGGGGCGTGCTGGCGGGTCACGCCGACCACCAGGCCGTCGGCGGCGGCCACGCCCTCCACGGTCGCCCCGGCCCCGCCCGGCACCCAGTCGGGCTCGCGGCGGGCGGGGGCCGCACTCGCGGGCGCGGCGCTCAGGTCGTCGCCCAGTCCCGCACGGATCGCGTCGGTCACGGCATTCAGGGTCGCCTCGCTGTCCGCGCTGACGGTCACGGGCGTGCCGCGCGTGAGGCCCAGGCTCAGCACCTCCATCAGGCGGGTCGCGTCGGCGCTCTCGCCGCCCTCGCGGCTCAGCCTGACCCGCCCACTCCGTGAGCGCACGAGGTTGGCGAGCATGGTCGCGGGCCGGGCGTGCATCCCGAGCGGGTTGGGCAGTGTGATCTGCGCGGAGTGGGGGAGGTCGGGGGGGGGAGTCGGCGAGGCGGCGGGCGCGGCGGTGACCGTGACCGTCTGGCCCTGCGCCGGGGTGGACCGTTCTCCGGTGAGCGCCTCCTGCACGTCGCCGGGATCGGTGGTCGTGGAGAGTTGTTCCACCAGCGCGTCGTCGGAGAGCACCCGGGTCAGGCGGCGCAGGATGTTGAGGTGCTCGTCGCTCGCGGCGGCGATGCCGACGACCAGCCGCACCGTCTCGCCGCCCGCGCCCCAGGGCACCCCGCCCGGGAGTTGCAGCACCGCGATGCCCGTCTTGCGGATCAGGTGCCGGGTCTCGGGCGTGCCGTGCGGGATGGCGATGCCGCTGCCCAGGTAGGTGTTCGCCTGGCCCTCGCGGGCGCGCATTCCCTCGACGTACCCGGGGTCCACGTTGCCCGCCGCCGTGAGCAGCGCGGCGACCTGCGCGATGGCGTCGTCTTTCGTGCTCGCCTGCGCGCCCAACCGAATGAGTTCCTGCGGAAGATCGATCATGCCTCTCCTGCCCTCCTCCGCGCGAGCCCTGCGGCCCGGCGCCCGAACCCCTGAAACCCTCAGGTTGGGTCCTGAGCCGCGTTCATCCCTGCTCGGGCCCAGGGTCTGGATTGCCCGGCCAGGAATTTACTGTACGCCGCCCACCGCCCCGTGCCTGAGCCGGAGGCGAGCGTTTCCTGTGGTCTTCTTAAGGCGCCCGCCCCGGGTCATCTGACCGGCGAGGCGCCGCGGGGCGGGCACGGCCGCGGCGGCCCGCTACACTCGGGCGCGATGAACGATCAGGACATGGCCGTCCCCAGCCTCCCGCCCGGGGAGACGACCCCCGCCCCCCGCAGCCGCGCCCGGATGCTCGAACTGGTGTTTCCGAAAGACACCAACTACCTCGGCACGGCCTTCGGGGGCTTCGTGCTGTCGCTGATGGACAAGGCGGCCTCGGTGGCGGCGGTGCGGCACGCGGGCGGCGCGGTGGTGACGGCGCGGATGGACGGGGTGGACTTCCACGTCCCCATCCGGGTCGGCGACGCGGTGGCCCTCGACGCGCGGGTGGTGCGGGTGGGCCGCAGCTCCATGCGGGTGCGGGTGGACGTGTACCGCGAGCACATGGCTTCCGGCGAGCAGCAACTCGCCACCACCGGCTTCTTCGTCTTCGTGGCCGTGGGTGAGGACGGCAAACCCCGGTCCGTCCGGCCCCTCGCCGAGAACGGTGACGCCGCCCGCGAGGAGCCCGACCCCGAGGCCCGCCCCTGATGGCGCGGGGGGCAACGCTGCACCTCACCCTCGTCCGCCACGGGGCGACCGACTGGAACGGCGCGGGCCGCTGGCAGGGCTGGACCGACACGCCGCTGGGGGAGACGGGCCGCATCCAGGCGGGGCACCTCGCCCGGCGTTGGTCCCGCACGAGTCCTGATGCGGTGTACGCGAGCGACCTCCAGCGTGCCCTGGACACCGCCGCCCTGGCCCTGCCCGATCACCGGGTCATCCCCGACGCCCGGCTGCGCGAGCTGCACTTCGGCCGCTACGAGGGCGCCACCACCGAAGACGTGCTCCACGACCCCGAATATGCCCAGTGGCAGCGCGACCCCTGGACCCGGCCCGCCCCCGGCGGCGAGAGCCTGCGGGGAGTCGCGGCCCGGATGCGGGACTGGGCCGCAGAGCTTCCCGCCGGAGACGTGATCGCCTTCACCCACGGGGCCGCCCTGCGCGCCCTGCTGTGCGACCTCTTCGGCTGGCCCGCCGCGCCGCAGCCGGGGTACGTCCTCCCCTTCCCGTATCGGCACGCCCACACCGGCCTGACCCGCCTGATGAGGACCGAGGGGCGCTGGCTCCTGCTGACGTACAACGACCACGCGCACCTGGAGGCGGGGGCCGACTAGCGGGCGAGCGAGGCGACCCGCAGCCTCCGCGTGCGAAGCCGGGCGAGGGGGCGAGCTCCGCGCCACCCGCAGGACGTGCTGCGGCTGCCACAGGTGGCACAGGGCGAACAGGAGGGCGTTGACCGGGGCGGCCCGGCCCGGCGGCGAGAGGCGGGGGAGCCGCCAGCCCCGGAAATGCGCCTCCTCGACAACCGGGCCGACCAGCGCCTCGGGGGACGCGGGCGCCGTGCTGCCCGGCCCCGACGCCCAAGCCGTCGCCCTGAACTGGCCTGCCGCTGGCCCTCACCCCGGGCGAGGCCAAGGCCTTCCAGGCGGAACTGCACGCCCTCCTCGGGCCGGGTCGGCGCGCCCCCCACCCACCTCCCCGGCCCGCTCTACGCGCCCGTGCCGGAGGGCGGGGAGGGGTCGGGGTGACGGGGGCCACCGGGTTCAGGCAAGGCCCGCTTCCCTCAACGCCAGCCGCGCGTGCCCGAGGTGGTGGCGCAGGTGCCAGTCGTGCTTGGCGACGAGCCGCCACAGGTCCTGCCGCCCCTCGTGCGGGTGGGTGACGTGGCGGAAGAACCGGGCCGGGTCCACCCCGCGCAGCAGGGCCGCCCAGCGCAGATTCAGCGCGTCCAGCATCGCCAGCGCCGCCTCCACGGGCAACCCCGCGTCGGGGAGGGCCAGCCACGCCTCCTGGTCGAAGGGCTGGATCACGTAGTCCTCGGTCGTCAGGCCGGAGCGCAGGCGGTTCAGGCCGTGCAGGTGCCCGTCCGCCGTGTGGTGCGCCAGTTGCCGGACCGTCCATCCGCCGGGCCGGTACGTGAGCGACAGGGCCTCGTCGTCAAGCCCCGACACCCGTTCGCGCCACTCCCTTGCCGCCGCCTCCATCCGCGCCGCCGTCGCCTCCAACGCCGCCCGGTCCCGCCCCGGAAGGTCCTGAATCGGGCCGATGGGAAAACGCCGGGCATCCTGGGAGGGGGAGGTCATGGGGCAGTATCGCGCGCCGCCCATACCTCTGGGTTCTATGTATCGAATTTCGAGGTATGTTCCTGCCATGAATCCGCGTGAGCAACTCCGGCTGCTGATCCTCGCCGTGCTGGAACGGCAGCCCGAACACGGGTACGCCATCGCGCAGGCGATCAAGGCCCGGTCGGAGGGGCTGCTGCACGCGAAGGAGGGCACCCTCTACCCGGCCCTGCACGCGCTGGAGGCCGAGGGCCACATCGAGAGCCGCGAGACCGAGGTCGCCGGACGGGTGCGCCGCGAGTACCGCCTGACGGAGAAGGGCAAGAAGGCGCTGGAGGGGGCGCGCGGCGAGTGGGAACGGCAGGTGCGGGCGGTCGGGGCCGTGATCGGGGGCCGGGCGTGAACGCGCGGGAGTGGTTGGCCGAGGCCACGAAGGGGATGCCCGAGGCCGTGCAAAAGCGGGTCGCCGCCGAAACGCTCGCCCACCTCGAAGACGCGGGAGTGGGGGAGGGGGCGGATGTGCGGGACGTGCTGGGGATGCCCAAGACTATGCGGCAGGAGTTGGGTCGGCTATATGTGCCAGAGAAAAGGTTACGCGACCTACTCTAAGATAACTTTTTGCGCTTATGTACATTGTTCCCGGCCTCGGCGTGGTATTTTCTGTATTTGGCATCGGAATATTTATAATGCAGCACATGACGACTTACTCACGATAATAAACCTTTTCCCGCTGATTTTATGGTCTCTGGTTTTGTTCTCAACGCGCAATCTGTCGCCTTTGCACATGCGCTTGTGGCGGAGGGCGTCGGTTTTCAAAATGACATTTCAGCCCTTTGGTTAAATCACGTATCTTCTTGTTTGAAGCGGCCCTTGGTTGATTACATCGACTACTTGTATTTTGTTCCCTTGATTGTCTATCCCCTCGCCATCTTCCAGATGTTGTGGAATACGTGGCATGAAGACCGACGCCTGCGCCGTACCCTCGCGCTGGTGGGTGGCGCTCAGCTCTGATTCGCTGACCCGCGCTAAGCTCTGCCCCATGCTGACCTTCGCGGAGGCCGCGCGCTTCCCCGACACGCTGGTGGGCGCGGAGACCCGGCGCCTCGCCTTACATGCCGCCCGTCTGCCCGCCGGGATGGTGGTGCCGCCCGCCTTCGAGGAGGGTTTTTACCGCGCCGCCAACCTGCCCGAGCAACTGCGCAACCTCCTCGCGCCCATCCAGCCCAGCCGCATCGACGAGGACCTCCTCGAAGTCCTCGCCGAACGCGCCGAGGCCCTCGTCCGCACGAGCTACCTCTCGGACGACGCGGTGCAACTCTTCTACCGGGCACTGAGGAACGCAGGGCTGACGAGCGGCGAACTGCACGCCCGGCGACCGGGTGGGCGGCCGGTGGAGACGGCGCGGGTGACCCCCCCCGGCACCGCCGCCCTGCACGCCCTCAAGCGGTTGTGGGCGCGGGACTGGACCTTCGACGCTCTCCTCACCCGGCTCGACGACACGGGCCGCGTGGGCCTGGAGGCGCAGGCCACCCTCCTCTTCGCCGGGCCGCCGGGCGTGCCGGACCCGGGGCAGGCGGCGGAGCTGGATGTGCCGCTCGCCCTGGTCAACTCCCTGGGGCTGGTCGGGCTGCCTTGAGGCCCGGCCCCCACCCCCTCCTCTTCGCGGCGCTGGGGACGCTCGTCTTTCTCAACGTGTACGCGCCGCAAAGCCTCCTGCCCCTGCTGGGGCGCGAGTTCGGAGTCGGTGCGGCGGAGGTCGGCCTCGTCGTGGGCGCGACGACGCTGGCGATGGCGCTCGCCTCCCCGGTCGTGGGTGTCTTTGCCGACGCGTGGGGACGGCGGCGGACGGTGGTGGGGGCCTTCGCACTCCTCGCCCTGCCCGCCGTCCTCGCCACGTTCGCGCCCAGCCTGCCCCTGCTCAACGCCGCCCGCTTCGCCCAGGGTCTCCTGATCCCCGGGGTGATGGTGGCGCTCAACGCCTACATCGCCGAGGAGGTCGCTCCTCAAGGACGTGCCCGCGCCCTGACCGCCTACGTGACGGGCACGGTGCTGGGCGGCTTCCTGGGCCGCTTCCTGGCGGGACTCGTCGCCGCCCCCTTCGGCTGGCACGCGACGTTCTGGCTGCTCGCGGTCGCGTCCGTGGTGGGGTTCGTCCTGGCCGGGGCCGGACTGCCGCGTGAGACGAGATTTACCCCGCGCCGCGATCCGCGGGCCGTCCTCTCCGGGTTCGCCGCCCATCTCCGTAACCCGGCCCTGCTCGCCACCTGCGGGGTTGGCTTCCTGATCCTCTTCACCCTGGTGGGCACCTTCAATACCCTCACCCTGCGGCTGGACCACGCGCCCTATAACCTGAGCACGGGGGAGACGGGGGCCGTTTTCGCGGTCTATCTCCTCGGCGTGGTCGTCACGCCCGTCGCCGCACCGTTTCTCGCATCGCGTGGTCCCCGCACCGGCTTACTGGCCGCCGTCCTCCTCAGCGTGGCGGGTCTGCTCGTCACCCTCGCCGCGCCCCTGCCCCTGGTGATCGCGGGGGTGGCGGCGGGGGCGTGCGGCGTCTTTCTCGCCCAGTCCGCCGCGCTCGCCGCCGTGCAGCGCAGCGTGACGGGGGCGCGCAGCCTCGCCACCGGGCTCTACCACCTCGCCTACTACGGTGGGGGAGCCGCCGCGAGCGTGGTCGCCGGTCACACCTTCGAGGCGGGAGGCTGGCCCGGGGTCGTCCCCCTCGTCGCGGGCAGCATGGGGCTGGCGGCGGTCGTGGGCGCGGTGGGGTGGCGGCGGGCGGGGCGGGGTGGGGCTCAGCAGAGTTGACGACGTGTGGAGATACGAGGGGGAGCACTGGGGCTCAAAGACAGGATGCGCTTGCCCGAAATAGCTCAGTTCTCGAACTTGAAGCCCGAGCCAATCGCCGTTTTCAGCACTCTGTGAGCTGCGAGGTGAAGTTCTCCGGGAGCTTTGCCCGTCGGTCCACCTTGAGCTATAAACGCAGCGATAATCAACGCCATATCACTTTGGTCCGGCCTGTCTTCGAGCCACTTTGTCAGGGCATTCCAACCGGGATTTGACTTCTTGCCTGTCTTGGTTCTCCGCTCGCGTCGGTTTGTGTCTCCCGTTTTTTGAGTGGCTACCCGCGTTTGGTCGCGTTCTCCTTCCGACGCTCGAAAAGATTCAAGTTGACACTAAAGCACACGAGTCTCAAATCTGAGAGGAGCTCTTCCAAGGCATCCGCGATATGGTCTGCGACCCTAGGTGCTGTCGGTTTGGCGATGTTAGATGTTAAACCCTGCTGACTTAAAGCCGCGATCACGCGGTATTCCAGATACCTCGCCCCAAGTTTGTCGAGAAGTGTACCGTCGTCGTACACGATGACCGCAGCACGAAAATTTATTTTCTGAGGGTCCCTGAAGTGCTGCGTCAGGCGGTTGGAGAGATTTTCCGTTTCGCCAACATAAGCTCGTGAAATCTCGAAGGGATCATCTATCAGCACGTACAAGCCAGCTCTTGCGAACTCGGCTGCGTACCTGCCGAGCAAGTCCTTCTCGACGATGCATACCTGAAGACTCCGGTTCGGCAGCCGCATCCGCTTCAAGCCGGGGGCAACCTGAACGGTCACATGAGATGAGCGGGTCACTTCCTCCAGAATAGCTGTGACTTCGGTCGTCCACTTTCCAAACTCAGGAGCCTTCTCCTGTCCCCCCCCGGGGAACGCCCCCCGCCTTCACCCCTCCTCCCGCGTTATTGTTGGCCCGAACTCACCTTCAGGAGGAAAAAGCCCATGACGATGACCACCAAGCAACCCGTCCGCGTGGCCGTGACCGGCGCCGCCGGGCAGATCGGCTACAGCCTGCTCTTCCGCATCGCCGCCGGGGACATGCTCGGCAAGGACCAGCCCGTGATCCTGCAACTGCTGGAGATCACGCCCGCCCTCAAGGCCCTCAACGGCGTCGTGATGGAGCTGCGCGACTGCGCCTTCCCGCTGCTGCAAGGCATCGTGACCAGCGACGACCCGATGGTCGCCTTCAAGGACGCCGACTATGCGCTGCTCGTCGGCGCGATGCCCCGCAAGGCCGGGATGGAGCGCGGCGACCTCCTCGGCGCCAACGGCGGCATCTTCAAGCCCCAGGGTCAGGCCCTGAACGCCGTGGCGAGCCGCGACGTGAAGGTCCTCGTGGTGGGCAATCCCGCCAACACGAACGCCCTGATCGCCCAGCAGAACGCGCCCGACCTCGACCCCAAACAGTTCACCGCGATGGTGCGCCTCGACCACAACCGCGCGATCTCCCAGCTCGCCGAGAAGACCGGCCAGCCCGTGAGCGCGATTCAGAACATCACGATCTGGGGCAACCACTCCTCCACCCAGTACCCCGACCTCTCGCAGGCGACCGTGAACGGCCAGCCCGCCCTCGACCTCGTGGACCGCGAGTGGTACGAGACCACCTACATCCCCACCGTCGCCAAGCGCGGCGCGGCAATCATCGAGGCGCGCGGGGCGAGCAGCGCGGCCTCGGCGGCGTCGGCGGCCATCGACCATATGCGCGACTGGGCGCTGGGTACCCCGGAGGGGCAGTGGGTCAGCATGGGCATCCCGTCGGACGGCTCCTACGGCGTGCCCCAGGGGCTGATCTACGGCTTCCCGGTGCGGTGCAGCGGCGGTCAGTACGAGATCGTGCAGGGCCTGGAGGTCTCCGACTTCAGCCGAGGCAAGATGGACGCCACCGCCCAGGAACTCACCGAGGAGCGGGGCGAGGTGCGGGGGCTCGGGCTGGTGCAGTAGGGGGCGCTTCCGGGCGGGCCGTCTCTCGAACAGGGGTCGGCCCGCATTTTTCTCTTCGGGGAGCACGCCAAATGGCCGACCCGTTGACAGCCCCCGAAGTCGCCGCTAAAGTAAGCGAGCCTGAAACGCGCCCCGCGCGGGCGCAACCAAGACATGCCGAGGTGGCGGAATTGGTAGACGCACTAGTTTCAGGGACTAGCGCCGCGAGGCGTGTGGGTTCAAATCCCATCCTCGGCACCACGACGGAAGCCCCCGCCCGCGAGCGGGGGTTTCGCCTGTGTGGCTGGGCGAGCGGTAGAAGTCGGTCACGGCCCGTTCTTGGATCGCCCGATCAGGACCGCGAGCCCGAGCGAGGCGAGCAGACACACGGAGAGCCCCACCACGGAGGAAACGTCCTCCGCGTCCCTCAGGGCCAGGGCAAGCAGGCCGAGGAGCCAGACGCCCTGGAGGATCAGCAGGGCGAAGAGACGAAACCTGACCGAGGCCGGGCGTGTCCAGGTTTTCACTCTCGGTGGCCGTTCCGGACGTGTCATCTCAGCCTGTTGAGGCGACCCTGGGCCTGTTCCCGCGCCACCGTTTGCAGGTACACCGCCTCCAGCGCCGCCGCGCGCTCCGTCAGGTCGTACTCGCGCGCACTCGCCCGTGCTCCCGCTTGCAGGGCGGGGAGGCGACCAGGGGCGAGGACTTCCAGCAGCCCGGCGGCCAGGGCGTCCGGCGTGGCGTCGCGCACGGTGCCGTTCACGCCCTCCCGCACGAGGTCGAGGGCGGCGGGGCTGCGCGCGGCGACGAGGGGCGTGCCCGACGCGAGCGCCTCGATCATGCTCATGGGCAGCACCTCGGACGTGCTCGCGGTGAGAAAGGCGTCGGCGGCGGCGAGGGCTTCGGGCACCCGGGCGTAGGGGATGGGCCCGGTGAAGGTGACGCCCTCCTGGGCCCCCGCCTGCGCCTCCAGCCGCGCCGGGCCGTCGCCCACCACGAGCAGCCGCAGCTCCGGGCGCGAGGCCTGCGCCTGCGCGAAGGCGTGGAGCATCACCCCCAGATTCTTCTCGGCGGCGAGGCGGCCCAGGTACATCACCAGGGGCGCGTCCTGCGGGACGTGGTGCTCGGCCCGGAAGGCCTCGCCCCGCGTCCGCGCGAAGGCGGCGAGGTCCACCGGGTTGGGGAAGAGGTGGACCTCGCCGCCGTAGCCGTACTCGCGCAGCATCTCCACCATCGCCCGGCCCGGCGCGAGCACCGCGTCCACCCGCCGCGCGAAGGCCGAGATGTGGGGGCGCAGCATCGCGCGGCCCACCCGCCTCGGCATGGGCGCGTAGTGGAGGTACTGGTCGTACTGGGTGTGCGCCGTGAACACCACCGGGGCCCCCGAGAGCCGCGCCCACCTGAGGGCCAGCCGCCCCGCCAGGAAGGGGTGCATGGTGTGGAGGATGTCGAGGTCCCGCAGCGGCAGCCGGGCGGTCAGGAGCGGCCCCGGGGCGAGCATCACCGGGTAGTCGGCGGGGGCCCCCAGCGCCCGCGCCCCCGCGAAGGAGGAGTTGAGGCGGTAGACGCCCTCCTCCCGCGCGGGTTCCTGCGGGTGGCGCGGGGCGAAGACGCGCACGTCGTGGCCGCGCGCCCGCAAACCGCGCACGTAGAGGGCGGTACTCGTGGCAACGCCGTTGCGGGACGGCAGATAGGTGGCGGTGACGATTCCGATGCGCACGTTCCCCCGAAGTGTACCGGCCCCGACGTGTCTTGGGTGGGGCGGCGGGGGAGGTGCGCGGCGAGGCGCGCGTTATCCTGCCCGCCATGACCGGAGCCGCTTCTCCCGTGCCCCTCGTGATCCCCTGCGTGGATATCCAGTCGGGCCGCGCCGTGCGTCTGTATGAGGGCGATCCCGACCGGGAGACGGTGTACTTCGACTCGCCCCTGGACGCCGCCCGCCACTGGGCCGGACTGGGGGCGGGCCTCGTGCATCTGGTGGACCTCGACGCGGCGACCGGACGCGGCGAGAACCGGGGCGTGATCCGCCGGGTCGCCGCCGACTTGGGTGAGTCCGGCGTGGAGGTCGAGGTGGGGGGCGGCATCCGCGACCGCGAGACGGCGGAGGAGTTGCTGGGCGCGGGTGTTCACCGCGTCGTGATCGGCACCGCCGCCGTCCGCGACCCGGGGCTCGTGCGCGATCTGATCGACGCCCACGGCCCCGAGCGGGTGGTCGTCAGCCTCGACGCGCGGGGTTTGGAGGTCGCCACCCACGGCTGGGCGCAGGGAAGCGGGCTGACCGTGGCCGACCTGACCCCCACCCTTGCCGGGGCGGGTCTGGAAACCCTGATCTTCACCGACGTGACCCGCGACGGCACCCTGAAGGGCCTCGACCGCGAGCTGATGCGGACGGTGCGCCGCCTCTGGACGAACACCCTGATCGTGGGCGGCGGCGTCGCCACATTGGACGACGTGCGCCTGCTCGCCGAGGAGGGCATCCAGGGCGCCATCGTGGGCCGCGCGATCTACGAGGGGACGCTGAGCTACCCGGTGACGGGGCTGTGAGTCGGGTTCACTGTGGGCATTTAGACTAATCCCCGTCCAACCCAAGGTCCTTGATCTGCTGCCTGCCGAACGAGGTCGAGGAGTACAGATTCTCTCGGCCTTCCCTGCCCACGGTCTCAACCTCGTGGGAGGCATGTGGGTGGTTCTTGCCGTCATTCATAGATGAACGACTAGGCTTATTCAACGTGCTTGGATTGATGTGTGGAACTTGTTCTCTAACTCACTGTCTTTGAATGCCCTCCGTCCTGTCTCGCGTTCCGGAACCAGAAAAGCTCGCAGGATGTTCCGGCGGTTTTGTCTTACCGGGCGCTTGCCAGGTGTCATGGGACCATCGTCCCCGCACGAGCGTCCCTCCCACCCCTACCTCTTTTTTCCCCCCCGCAACCCCAGCATCCGCAGCACGAGCACGGCCGGGATGGCGAGCACGGCGGTCACGGCATTCCAGAGGGCGGCTCCCAGTCCGGGCACAGTGGGCTCCGGGCGGGTGGCGGCGGGTGGTCGGGGGCGACTCCTGCGGGGGAGACGGGGTACGGGCATGCCCAGCACGCGGCCCCGCGCGTCCCGAATCGGGTTTTCCGGGGTGGCCTGCGCGGCGGCCTCCTGCTCCTGCGCACTGGGCTGCGTGTCGATGTCGGCCCCCTGCGCGGCCACCGCCTGCTTCTTGCCGACGTTGGAGGCGCCGCCCGCCCGGGTGCCGTACTTCTGCGAGTAGACCCAGGTGACCTCCGCGCCGAAGAAAAAGATCATGCCGCTGTAGTAGATCCACAGCATCAGGATCACGAGCGACGCGGCGGCCCCGAACACGCTCCCCGGCGCCGCCCGCCCGAGGTAGAGGCCGATCAGGAGTTGCCCGACCGTGAAGAGCGCCGCCGTCACGGCCCCGCCCACCCACACCTCGCGCCACTCCAGCCGCACGCTCGGCAGCAGCTTGTACACGGCGGCGAAGACCACCGTCAGCAGCACCAGCCCCAGCGCGACGGTGCCCAGCCGCACGAAAAAGGCCCCCGCCCCGATGATGTCCCCGAGCTGCTGCGCAATCGAGGAGAGGTAGGTGTTCAGACCCAGAAAGGCGAGGAGCACCAGCCCCATCCCCAGGATGAGCAGGAAGGACACCACCCGGCTGCGCACGACGGCGAGCACGCCCTGCGGCGGCGGCGGGTCGGCGCCCCACATGCTGTTCAGCGCGTCCTGAAGCTGCACGAACAGCCCGGTCGCGCCCAGGAAAAGGGTCACGAAGCCCACCGTGGTGGCGACGAGCGAGCCGCGCTGGAGCCCTTCCTGATTGGAGACGAGTTCGCGCAGGAAGCCCGCCGCCTGCTCGCCGAGGTTCTGCGCCACGAAGCTGTCCGGGCCGAGCAGGTTGGTCACGACCGTCGTGTCGGTCAGGAAAAACCCCGCGACCGCCACCGCGAACAGCAGCAGGGGCGCGAGGCTGAACAGGGCGTAGTACGCGATGGCCGCCGCCAGCCGGGGCGCCTTGTCCTGCCCGAAGGCGAGCGCCGCCTCCCGGAAGAGGGCGAACAGGTCCGCGAGCTTGAGCTTCACCGCGCCAGTCTAAGGGCCCGGTTCGTGGGAAGGGCCGGGGGATGTGGCTGAGCCGGCGCCCAGACGTCCCCTCTCTCCCGGCTTCGCCCATGCCCCTGACCGTCACCGGCGAGGTGACCGTGCGCTTCGATCCCCTGGGCCCCGTCTCCACGACCTGCTGGATGGCCCGCCACGTCGAGGAGGCCGGACGCCTGGTGATCCTCCCCCTCCCCGAAGAGGGCGGCGCGGCAGGAGGAACCGTTCTGTTCTCGTCGCGAACCCCGAGCGGCGGGCTGTCTTCTCCGCGTGCCTTCCGTGCAATACGTGCCTGAACCCCGTCCAGGGCGCCCGGGCTAAGCTGTCAGGGTTATGCCCGAAGCCCGCCGCGTCTCCCGCTACTACGACGTGCGGCGTGACGAAGACGGCCACCGTTTCCTCGACGTGAACGTGACCGGCTTCTCGCTCCTGCACATCCCCCTCCTCAACAAGTCCACCGGCTTCACCCGCCAGGAACGCCGCGCCCTGGGGCTAGAGGGCCTCGTCCCCCCCCACACGAGCACTCTGGAGGAGCAAAAGGAACGCACCTACCTCCGCTACCTCCAGCAGACCACCGACCTCGAAAAGCACGAGTTCCTGCGCGCCCTGCAAGACCGCAACGAGGTGCTGTTCTACGCGATCTTCGCCGATCATCTGGAGGAGATGCTGCCCATCCTCTACACCCCCACCGTGGGCGAGGCGGTGCGCATCTTCTCCCACATCTACCGCTACCCGCGCGGCCTGTCGGTGAGCACCGAGGACATCGACCGGGTGGACGAGCTGCTGGAGAACGTGCCCCTCAACGACGTGCGCATGATCGTGGCGACCGATTCGAGCGCCATCCTCGGGATCGGGGACCAGGGCTTCGGGGGCATGGCGATCTCCATCGGCAAGCTCAGCCTCTACACGGCGGCGGGTGGCGTGGGGCCCGACAAGACGCTGCCCGTCGAGCTGGACGTGGGCACCGACCGCCAGGACCTGATCGACGACCCCCTCTACCTCGGCGTGCATCACAAGCGGCTCACGGGCCCCGAGTACGACGAGTTCCTCGACCGCTTCGTGGAGGCGACCGCCGCACGTTACCCGAAAGCGATCATCCAGTGGGAGGACTTCGCGCGCGGCACGGCCTTCCGGGTGCTGGAGCGCTACCGCCGGGTCGTGCCGAGCTTCAACGACGACATCCAGGGCACGGGCGCGATGGCCCTCGCCGGACTCCTCAGCGCCAGCCGCCTCAAGGGCCAGATGCTGCACGATCAGGTTTTCGTCGTCGTGGGCGCGGGGGCGGGCGGCATCGGGGTGGCGAGTGCCATCCGGCAGGGCCTGATGCGCGACGGGCTGACCTACGCCGAGGCGAACGCGCGCCTCTTCGTGGTGGACCGCTACGGGCTGCTGACCCACGGCCAGCCCCTCGAAGACCACCAGCGCTCCTTCGCCAAGCACCCGGAAGACCTCGCGGGCTGGGAGGTGGCGGGCGAGTGGCCCACCCTGCACGAGACGGTGGTGAACGCCCGCGCGACCGCCCTCCTCGGCCTGACGGGGGTGCCCGGCCTCTTCCGGCAGCCCACCGTGGAGGCGATGCTCTCCAATACGGCCCGCCCCATCGTCTTCCCCCTCTCCAACCCGACGAGCAACGTCGAGGCCCAGCCCGCCGACGTGCTGCGCTGGACGGACGGCGCGGCGATCATCGCCACCGGGAGCCCTTTTCCCGACATCGAGTACGGCGGCAGGACGTACCCGGTGGGACAGGGCAACAACGCCTTCATCTTCCCGGGGCTGGGCTTCGGCGCCGTGATCGGCCGCGCCCGCGAGATCACCGACGGCATGGTGATGGAGGCGGCCCTGACCCTGGCGGACGAGACGAGGGCCCACGGCGACCGGGTGTACCCGCCCATCAGTCACCTGCGGGAGATCAGCATGAGGGTGGCCGTTCGGGTCGCCCGCCGCGCCATTGACGAGGGGGTGTGCGCCGAACGCCGCATCCGCAACCTCACCGACGACGAACTGGAGGCCTTCGTGCGCCGCCGCTCGTGGCTGCCGAAGTACCTGCCGCTCAGGAAGGCGGCGGACGCGCGGGATTGAGGGGGGAGCACGCGGGCCGCCTGACGCCCACCGTGGGTAAACGGTCGGAGGGGTGAAGGCGCATTGTTCGGCCCGGATCAGGCTGGGGACGCCACGAGGCGTCGTCGCGGTCCCCTTGCTGCGCCCTGTTTCGCCGCCTGACCCGTCAGGGTGATCGCACCCCCTCCTGACCAGAGTTTCAGGAGGGCGGGTCCTCCCGTCGGGGGAAGCCTCCAGGCGCGGCCATCAAAGGGGGGCTGGGGAATTGACACCCCCCCCTCCCCGTGCCAGCATGGCGTGCACACCTAACTTGAACTGCGTTCAGGGTCTCACGAGTCTTTCCCCGCCTGCGGGGGTCACGTGTCCGTCCCGGCGCTGGAGGTCTCCCTATGAAGCACACCCGCACCCTTATCCCCCTCCTGCTCGCGCTGGGCGCGGGCTCGGCCCTGGCCGATAAAGTCGTGAGCATCGGCTACAGCGGCCCCCTCTCGGGCGGGGCGGCCTTCTACGGCAAGGACGTGCAGAGCGGCATCGAGATGGCGATCAATGAGCTCAACCGCGCGGGCGGCGTGACCGTGAAGGGCGAGAAGGTGACCTTCCGGCTCGTCTCGCTCGACGACCGCTACCTCCCCAACGAGACGGCGACGAACGTGCGGCGCCTGACCTCGCAGGGGATCAACGTGGTGTTCGTGCCCCACGCGGGCGGCATCCTGACGGTGCAGCCGCTGACCGGGCGCGACCCCAACTTCCTCCTGGTCGCGTACTCCAGCGAGCCGAAGATCCTGGCGGCGAACAACCCCATGACCTTCATGCTGCCGCCCCGCTACGACAACTACCTCCAGCCCTTCGTGAGCACCCAGATGAAGGCCTTCGGCAAGAAGCTCGGCATGGTGGGCACCACGAGCGCCTACGGCAAGCAGTGGGCCGAGGCGGTCACCGAGGAGTGGAAGAAGCAGGGCGGCACGGTGGGGGCCAACAACGGCGTGGACTACGCCACCACGGTGGACTACTCCAGCGCGGTGACCAAGGCGCTGGCGGAAAAGCCCGACGTGCTGTTTATCGGCGGACCCTCGCAGCCGACCGCACTCGTGGTGAAGGCGGCGCGCGAGCAGGGCTTCAAGGGCGGCTTCATCGTGATGGACCAGGCGAAGTTCGAGCAGATGGACACGGTGGTGCCGCGCGCGTACCTCGACGGCTCGGTCGGCGTGCTGCCCACCAAGGAGTTCCCGGGCACCCAGGTCTTCGTGAACCAGTACCAGCGCGCCTATAAAAAGATCCCCACCAGCGAGGCGGGCCTGAACTACATGGGCATGAACGTGATCGCCAAGGCGATGGAACTCGCGGGCACCACCGACGACCCGCAGGCGATCCGCGCCCAGCTCAACGCCGCCGCCAAGGCCCTGCCGCTGGGCAAGACCGTCTACAAGCTGACGGGCGTGACTCCCGGCGGGCACGTGGACGCCGAATTCATCATCGCCAGCGTGAAGGACGGCAAGTACAACCGCCTGCGCGTGAACAAGGTCTACAAGTAAGGCGAGGCCTGACCCAAGCCACCCCGCCGCGTCCCGTCACCACGAGGGGCGCGGTCCCCTCTGACCGGGAGCCACCGCCTTGACCCTCTTTTTGCAACAACTGTTCAACGCCCTCGCGCTGGGCGGCGTGTACGCCCTCGTCGCGCTGGGGCTCACCCTCGTCTACGGCGTGATGCGGGTGCCCAACTTCGCGCACGGCGGCCTGTACATGCTCGGCGCGTACTTCACCTACGCGATCCTCACCGGCCTCGGTCTGGGCTACGTCCCCGCGCTGCTCCTCGCGGCGGTGGCGGTCGCCCTGCTCGCGGCGGGGCTGGAGCGGCTGGTGTTCTATCCGCTGCGCAACGCCCCGCACGTCCACGCCATGATCGCCGCCATCGGGGTGCTGTTCTTTCTGGAGGCCGCCGTGCAACTGATCTGGGGCCCGGACTTCAAGCAGATCGCCGAGCCGGTGCCGGGCATCCTGAATCTGGGCGGCGTGGTGATCACCTGGCAGCGTCTCCTCGTGATCCTGGCCTCGGTGCTCGTGATGCTGGGGCTGAATTTCTTCCTCAAGCGCACCCTGACGGGGGCGACCATCGAGGCGATGAGCCAGAACCGCGAGGGTGCGCGGCTCGTCGGCATCAACGTGAACCGGGTGGGGATGATGACGTTCGCCATCTCGGGCGCGCTCGCCGCCGCCGCCGCCGCATTGATCGCGCCCATCATCGCGGTCGCCCCCAGCATGGGTGAGGTGATGAACCTCAAGGTCTTTGCCATCATCATCCTGGGCGGGATGGGCAGCGTTCCCGGCGCGATTGTCGGCGCCTTCCTGCTCGCCTTCGCGGAGGTGTTCGGGGGCTTTTACATCAACCTCGACTTCGCGGACGTGATCGGCTTCGCGGCGCTCGTCATCGTGCTCGCCCTTCGGCCCGAGGGGCTGTTCCGGAGGGGGACGTGAGCCGGGGCCGTTTCAACCCCGGCATCTGGGGGTGGGTCGCCGTCTTCGCGCTCGCGGCGCTGTTGCCCCTCTTCCGGCCCGGCACCTACGTCCTCGACGTGGCGATCAACACGATGATCTGGGCGATGCTCGCCTACGGCCTGAACGTGATGCTGGGCTACACCGGGCAACTGCCGCTGGCGCACGCGGGCTTCTTCGGCATCGGGGCCTACACGGTGGGCATCCTGACCCTGAAGCAGGGGTGGAACTTCTGGCTGGCGTGGCCCGTCGCGGTGATCCTCTCCGCGCTCGGCGGGCTGCTGCTCGGCCTCGTCGCCTTCCGCACCAAGGGGGACGCCTTCGCCATCTTCACGCTCGGCGTCGGCGTCATCATCGCCCTGATCATCAACAAGTGGGACGACCTGACGGGCGGCAACGACGGCCTGAACGGGGTGCCGCCCGCCTCCTCCCTCTTCGGGATCGACTTCTCGAAGTCGGCGAACTTCTACTACGTGGCGCTCGCGGCGCTGGCGCTGACGGTGCTCGTCGTGGCGCGGGCCAGGGGCAGCGTCTTCGGGCGCTCGCTCGTCGCCATCCGGGGTGGCGAAGACCTCGCCCGCAGCGCGGGGATCGACGTGTTCACCCACAAACTGCGGGCGCTGATGCTCTCCACCGCCATCGCGGGCTTCGCGGGCGGCGTGTACGCGGCCTACGTCGGCTTCCTGGGCTCGGGCGTGACGGGGCCGACGACCACCTTCACGATCCTGCTGTACCTGCTCGTGGGCGGGGTGGGGACGCTCGCGGGACCGCTCCTCGGCACGGCGCTGATCTACGTCGCGCTGCAATTCATGAAGGGGCTCCAGGACTACCAGTACATCGTGTTCGGGCCGCTCCTCGTCCTGCTCGTGCTGTTCGCGCCGCAGGGGCTGGCCGGGCTGTGGGATCGGGCGCAGGCACGGCGAGTGCAGGCCCGCACCGAGAGGGCGGTGGACCATGCTTGAGGTGCAGGACCTCGGCATCCGTTTCGGCGGCCTCCACGCCGTGCGGGACGTGACGGCGACCATCCCGGCCGGGCACATCACCGCGATCATCGGGCCGAACGGGGCGGGGAAGAGCACCTTCTTCAACCTGATCTCGGGCTTCTATCAGCCGACCTCGGGCCGCATCCGCTTTCAGGGGGAGGACATCACCCGCCTGAGGACGCATGAGGTTGTCTCGCGCGGGATCGCCCGCACCTTCCAGACGACGACGATCTACAAGGAACTCAGCGTCCTCGACAACGCCATGATCGGCCACCGCGTCCGCACCCGCGCCGGGCTCCTCGACGCCCTGCTGCGAACGGGCCGCGAGCGCCGCGACGAGGAAGAGAGCCGCGCCGGGGCGCTGCGGGCGCTGGAACGGGTGGGCCTCGCCAAGCAGGCCGGGAGACCTGCCGGTGCGCTGACCCAGGAAGGCCAGAAGCGCGTCGGTATTGCAATGGCGTTGTCGAGTGACCCCAAGCTCCTCCTTCTCGACGAGCCCGCCGCCGGGATGAACCCCGAGGAGACGGTCAACCTGATGGCGCTGATCCGCGAACTCGTCGCGGGCGGCCTGACCGTCGCCCTTGTCGAGCACAAGATGAGCCTGGTCATGGGCCTCGCGGACGGGATCGTGGTCCTCCACCACGGTCAGAAGATCGCGCAGGGCACGCCGGGCGAGGTCAGCCGCGACCCCGCCGTCATCGAGGCGTACCTGGGCGGGCACGCGCACGGCGGCCAGATGGGACAGACGATCACGGCGACCACCACGGGGGCCCCCCGTGCTTGAGGTCCGCGACCTGAGCGTGAAATACGGCCACTTCACCGCCCTGCACGGGGTCAACCTGACCGTCAACCCCGGCGAGATCGTCGTGCTCTTAGGCGCGAACGGGGCGGGGAAGAGCACCCTCTTCCGGACGCTGAGCGGCCTGCAACGGCCGTCGGGCGGCACGGCGACCTGGAACGGCACGCCGCTCACGGGCGGCAAGGCGGAGTTCAACGTCGCGCACGGAGTGGCCCAGTGCCCCGAAGGGCGCCTGCTCTTCCCCGACCTCAGCGTCGAGAAGAACCTGCGGCTGGGGGCCTTCGTCCACCGCCGGGACGGAGCGGGGACCGCGCGGGAGCTGGAGCGGGTCTATACGCTCTTTCCCGCCCTGGTCGAGAAACGCGCCGCCCCAGCCGGGAGCCTCTCGGGGGGGCAGCAGCAGATGGTCGCCATCGCCCGCTCGCTGATGGCCCGACCCCAACTCCTCCTGCTCGACGAGCCCTCCCTCGGCCTCGCGCCGCTCGTGGTGGAGCAGGTCTTCGAGGCGATCCGGCGGGTGAATCAGGCGGGTGTGAGCGTCCTCCTCGCCGAGCAGAATGCCTTCGCGGCGCTGGGCATCGCGCACCGGGGGTACGTGCTGGAGGGCGGGCGCGTGTCGCTCCAGGGCTCTCAAACCGAGCTCCTGGGCGACGACCGGGTGCGGAGCGCGTACCTGGGCGTCTAGGGCGGGTGGGGGTGGAGCGGAGTGTAAGCGCCGGTTTACACTCCGCTCCCCTTTTGCCGACACGCTCCGGCTACACTGTCGTCCAGTCGCCCCGAGGGGCTGAACTCCGGACGAGAGCACCGCCGTACCCGGTCACGACAAGACGGCGCGGACACGGGAGGTGTCACGTCATGGCCTGGATTCTGCTCGTCATTGCTGGACTCTTGGAAGTCGGCTGGGCCGTCGGTCTCAAGTACACGGAGGGCTTCACCCGCCCCCTGCCCACGGTGCTGACCGTCACCAGCATGGTCGCCAGCATCGGCCTGCTCGGCCTCGCCGCCAAGACCCTGCCTATCGGCACGGCCTACGGCGTCTGGGTCGGCATCGGCGCGGTGGGCGCCGCCATTCTCGGCATCGTCCTCTTCAAGGAGCCCGCCACCCTCTCCCGCCTCGGCTTCCTCGCCCTGATGATCGTCGCCATCGTGGGCCTGAAGGCGACGAGCGGGCACTGATCGCGGTCCTCCGTTCCGTTGAAGGGACAACCTGCGTCCCTTCAACTTCACGCAGGGCCGCTCTCCTCACGGTTGCTCGCTCCGCTCGGGCCGGACACGTTGAGGGCCTTCCCCTCAACGTGTCCGGACGCCGCTATGAGGAAGTCCGGTCCAAAGAGAAACGCCCCCGGGTCCACTGGGGGCGTTCCTTCGTTTGCTGGCGTCTGGCGCGCTTACGCTCCCGGCTGCGTCGCGTCCCGGCTCTGGCTGGGCGGGATCGTGACGGGCCGCTCGGCGGCGGGGGCGGGCAGGAGCACGAGGTCGAGCACCTCACCCACGCGCTCGGCGGTGTGAATCCGCAGCTCACCGCGAATGCTCTCGGGCACGTCCTGGAGGTTGGGCTCGTTGTCCTTCGGGATGATGACCTCCCGGATGCCGCCCTGGTGCGCCGCGAGCAGCTTCTCCTTGACACCGCCGATGGGCAGGACCCGCCCGCGCAGGCTGATCTCGCCCGTCATCGCCACGTCCAGCCGCACTGGGCGGCCCGTGACCGCGCTGATGACGGCGGTGGCAATCGTGATGCCCGCGCTGGGGCCGTCCTTGGGCGTCGCGCCGTCGGGGAAGTGGACGTGTAGATCGAGCGTCTTGTGGAAGTCAGGATCGGCCCCGTACTCGTGGGCGTGTGCCCGCAGATAGGCGACCGCCGCCGAGACGCTCTCCTTCATCACGTCTCCCAGCGAGCCCGTCATCACGATCTTGCCGCTGCCGGGGGTGGCGAGGGCCTCGACCATCAGCATCGTGCCGCCCACGCTCGTCCACGCCAGGCCCTGCGCCACGCCGACCTGGGGTTCTTTCTCCATCCGGTCCGGGCGGTGCAGCGGCACGCCCAGGTAGGCGGGGACATCGGCGGCGTCCAGGACGCGCAGGCCCTCCCAGGGCTGCTCCAGCAGCTCGCGCGCCGCCTTGCGGGTCAGCTTGCTGATCTGGCGGTCGAGGTTGCGCACGCCGCTCTCGGCGGTGTACTCCTCCACGATCCGGTTCAAGGCCGCGTCGGTGATCTCCAGCTTGCCCGTCAGGCCGTGGCTCTTGATCTGGCGGGGCACCCGGTACCGCTTGGCGATCTCCACCTTCTCGGGCTGGGTGTAGCCGGGAATCTGGATCACTTCCATGCGGTCGAGGAGGGGCCGGGGAATGGTTTGGAGCGTGTTCGCCGTCGTGATGAACATGACCTGCGAGAGGTCGTAGGGCACCTCGAGGTAGTGGTCCTGGAAGGTGTGGTTCTGCTCGGGGTCGAGGACTTCGAGCATCGCGCTGGAGGGATCGCCGCGCCAGTCGCTGCTCATCTTGTCGATCTCGTCGAGCAGGATGATCGGGTTGGTCACGCCCGCCGTCTTCATCGCCTGGATGATGCGGCCGGGCATCGAGCCGATGTAGGTGCGGCGGTGACCGCGAATCTCGGCCTCGTCGCGCACGCCGCCCAGCGCCATGCGGACGAACTTGCGGTTGAGGCTGCGGGCGATGCTCTTGCCCAGCGAGGTCTTGCCGACCCCGGGAGGGCCGACCAGCACCAGGATGGGCGCGCGCAGCTCGCCGTCGTCGATGCGCTCCTCGGCGGTGCGCTCCTGGCGCTGCTCCTCGGTCTCGCCGTCCTTGTGCGTCAGTTGCCGCACGGCGAGGAACTCCAGGATGCGGTCCTTCACGTCGCCCAGGGCGTAGTGGTCGGCGTCCAGAATCTCGCGGGTGCGGTTCACGTCGAGGATCTCCTCGTCGCGCTTGCTCCACGGCACGTCGGTCAGCCAGTCGATGTAGTTGCGGACGACCGTACTCTCGGGGCTGCCGCCGGGGGTGCGCTCCAGGCGGGCGAGCTCCTTGAGGGCCTTGTCCTTGACCGACTCGGGCATCCCGGCGGCCTCGATCTTCTCGCGCAGGGCGTCGACCTCGGCCGGGCCGTCCTCACCGCCGCCGAGTTCCTTGCCGATGGCCTTCATCTGCTCGCGCAGGTAGTACTCGCGCTGGTTGGCGTCCATCTGCTCCTTGACGCGCCCCGCGATCTTCTTGTCCATGTTGAAGCGCTCGGAGTCGCGCGTCAGGAACTTCAGCACCGCCTCCAGCCGGGCGCGCGGCGAGGTCGCCGAGAGGACCTCCTGCTTCTCCTCGGGCGTCCAGGTGGCGTGGTGCGCCACCGAATCGGCCAGGGCGCCGGGATCGTTCAGGTTCTTCAGCCCCTCGAGCTGGTAGTTGTCCAGCCGCAGGTTCTTGTTCTGGCGCTGGTACTCCTCGAAGGCCGACTTGACCTCGCCCGCGATCACCTGCACCTCGCGCGCCTCCAGCTCGCCCAGGGCTTCGGCGGCGGGGATCGTCTCGGCCCGCACCCGGAGGTAGGCGGCGGGCACCTCGCCGGTCACCTGCGCGCGCTCCTGCGCCTCCACGAGCACCTGATAGGTGTTGTCGGGCATCCGCACGACCTGCTTGACGACGGCCAGCACGCCCATCTCGTACAGCTCGGCGCGGGTGGGGTCGTCGGTGCGGGCGTCACGCTGGGTCAGCAGCAGGACGCGGCGATCCGAAGCCTGCGCCTCGTCCACGGCGCGCTTGCTCTTGGGGCGCCCCACATCCACGTTCATGGTAATGCCGGGCAGGATCACGATGTTTCTGAGCGCAACTACGGGAAGTTCCCAGATCATGCTTGCTCCTTGAAACCGGGCCGGGCAGCCCGGAAAGAGGTGAGTTCAATGCGGGGCGCCCCGCCCGGGGTCACATCCACTCGTGGCGTGACCCCCGGCAAAAGACACCCCGCCCACGATGTCCCCAATTGTAAGGACGTGGGCGGAGGGAGGCTGTAATCTATCTCGCTTTTAAGCAGACTTCTTGAGTCCCTTAGACTCAATCAGGCTCAGGGAATGGTCGATGTGTTCGGCGTCGAACCGCAGTTCCCGCAGGCCCTCGACCGGCAGCTCGAACAGCAGGTCGGTCATCGCCTTTTCGAGGACGGCCCGCAGGCCCCGCGCCCCGGTCTTGCGCTCCCTGGCCCGGTGCGCCACCTCCCGCAGCGCCGCCTCGGTGAAGCTGAGGTCCACGTCTTGAAAGCCGAAGAGGGCCTGGTACTGCTTGACGATGGCGCCCTGCGGCTCGGTCAGGATGCGGACGAGCGCGTCCTCGTCGAGGTCCTGAAGCTGCACCACCAGCGGCAGACGGCCCACGAACTCGGGGATCAGGCCGAACTTCACGAGGTCTTCGGGCAGGAAGCGCAGTTCTTCTTTCTCCTCGCCCTTGTGCTCGGCGCCGAAGCCCACCGCGCGGACGTTCGTGCGGGCGCGGGCGATCTCGCTCATGCTCTCGAAGGCGCCGCCCACGATAAAGAGGATGTTCTTCGTGTTCACCTGCACGAGTTCCTGCTGCGGGTGCTTGCGGCCCCCCTGCGGCGGCACCTGCGCGACCGTGCCCTCGATGATTTTCAGGAGCGCCTGCTGCACGCCCTCGCCGCTCACGTCGCGGGTGATCGAGGTCCCCTCCGACTTGCGCGCGATCTTGTCGATCTCGTCGATGTAGATGATCCCGCGCTCGGCGGCGGCCACGTCGTACTCGGCGGCCTGGAGCAGACGGACGATCACATTCTCCACGTCGTCACCGACGTACCCGGCCTCGGTCAGCGTGGTCGCGTCCGCGATGGCAAAAGGGACTTCCAGCATCTCCGCGAGGCTCGACGCCAGCAGCGTCTTGCCCGTCCCGGTCGGCCCGATGAGGAGGATGTTGCTCTTCTGGAGGTTCACGTCCGGGTGCGCGAGGCGCTGGTAGTGGCTGACGACGGCGACCGCCAGCGCCTTTTTCGCCTCGTCCTGCCCGATCACGAACTCGTCGAGGTAGGCCTTGATCTCCTTGGGGCTGGGCAGCTCCTCCAGGGAGAACTCGCTGCCCTTGGTCTTGTTCTGCTTGACGAGTTCGTGCGCCCGGTCGGTGCACTCGTTGCAGATGAAGGCCGCGCGGCCCGGCGCCTCGATCAGTTGGGCGATCTGGGGGTGCTGCCGACCGCAAAAGGAGCAGCGGTCGCCCCCCACGTTGCGGCCCGTCACAGGACGGCCTCGACCTGGCGGGTGTTCTCGATCACCGAGTCGATCAGGCCGTACTTCTGAGCCTCCTGGGGCGACATGAAGTAGTCGCGCTCCATGTCACGCAGCAGCTTGTCGTGCGGCAGGTCGGTGTGCTTGTGGTAGATGCTCACGAGCTTGTCGCGCAGGTGCAGCACCTCCTTGGCCTGCACCTCCAGGTCGGGCGTGTTGCCCCGGAAGCCCGCCGAACCCTGGTGGATCATGATGCGGCTGTTGGGCAGGGCCATGCGCTTGCCCTTGTCCCCGGCCATCAGGAGCACCGAGCCCATGCTCATCGCGATCCCGACGCAGATGGTCGAGACGGGTGCTTTGATGTAGCGCATGGTGTCGTAGATCGCCAGCCCGGCGTAGACCTCGCCGCCCGGGCAGTTGATGTACATCTGGATTTCCTGCTCGGGGTTTTGCGAATCCAGCAGGAGAAGCTGCGCCACGATGGTGTTCGCCATCTGGGACTCGATGGGCGTGCCCACAAAGATGATCCGGTCCTTGAGGAGGCGCGAGTAGATGTCATACATCCGCTCGCCCCGGCCGGTCTGCTCGATCACATACGGGATCACGCTCATGGGCGGCATTATCGCACGGGCTTCCGGGGTGAAGGTGGGCAAGGCTGCGCTGGGGGGAAGACGGGGGCTGTGCCGGTGAGCGGCTGGACGGTCTTGGATGAGGTGAGCCCCTGAAAGTTCCTCCCCCTTGACTCGGAGAGCTGCTTGCAGAGGGGGGAGGTTAGGAAGGGGTGAGTAGACACAGCGTCCCAGGGCCAGTTGGAATATCCAGGCAGCCTTCTTCCTGCCGCGCCGCGGGTCGCTTGCGTTGACCCCCCCTCTCCTGCAGAGCTGTACCAGTCCCAGCCTCCCCCACAAGGGGGGACTCGCAGAGCTGCGCAGCAGAGGAGCAAAAACCCAGCCACCCAGCCAAAAGCGGAGGGCCGGAGCTTCCTTCGCCCCGGCCCCCGCTCTCCGCCCTGCTCAGTCCACGATCATCGGGATCAGGACCGGGTTGCGGCCCGTCACCTTCCGCACGAAGCGTCTGACGGCGCCGTACATGTCGTCGCGCACGTCCTCCAGGCGCTTTTTCTCGCGCACGCCGCCCTCGATGGCCTCCAGGGCGACCTTGCGAATCTGGTTGTCGAGGTCGCGGTTGGCGCGCACGAAGCCGCGCGAGACGATCTCGACGTGGGGGGAGGGGTGCAGCACGGCGGTCATGATCAGGATGCCCTCCTGGCTCATGCTCACCCGGTCGAGCAAGATCTCGTCGCTGATGTCGCCCACGCCCAGGCCGTCCACGTACACCGCACCCGCGGGCACGGTGCCCGTCACCTTGAACTCGTCGGGCCCGAGGCGCACCACGTCGCCGTTCTTGGCGATCAGGGTGCGCTTGGGCGGGCGGGGGAGGGTCTGCGCGAGCCGCGCGTGGTTGATCTGGTGGCGGGGCTCGCCGTGCCAGGGCAGGAAGAACTTGGGCCGCGCGAGGTTGAGGATGGTCGCCAGCTCCTCCTGCGAGGCGTGCCCGGAGGCGTGGACCCGGTAGGTCGGCGGGTAGTACACGTCCACGCCGATCTCGTAGAGCCGGTTGATGACGAGGTTGACGGCCTCCTCGTTGCCGGGGATGGGGTTGCTGGAGAGGATCACCGAGTCACCCCGCCGCAGCGCGATCTTGGCGTGGGTGCCGAAGGCGAGGCGCGAGAGGACGCTCATGGGCTGGCCCTGCGACCCGGTGCAGAGGTACAGCACCTGCTGGTCCTGCAACTCGCCGACCTCCTCGTTCGTCAGGAAGGGGTCGGGCGTCTCCAGGTGGCCGAGGGCCTGGGCGACCTGGGCGTACTTGAGCATCGAGCGGCCCTCCATCACCACCCGGCGGCCCTGGCGGTGGGCGATGTGGAGGATGTTCTGGATGCGGTTGACCTGCGAGGCGAAGGTCGTCAGGAAGACCCGGCCCCGGCAGCCCGCGATGACCTCCTCGATGTTCCTCGCCACCTCGGCCTCGCTCGGCGTCCGTCCGGGGCGCTCGGCGTTCGTGGAGTCGCTGATCAGGAGGAGCACGCCGTCTTTCCCCGCCTGCTCGATGCGCGGCAGGTCGCTGAGCTGGCCGTCGCTGGGGTGCTCGTCGAGCTTGAAGTCCCCGGTGTGCAGCACCCGCCCGACCGGCGTGGTCAGGATGTACCCCGCGTTGTCGGGGATCGAGTGGGTCATGCGGATGAATTCGACGTGGAAGTTCCCCCCGATCTGAACCTTGTCGTTCAGGCCCACCTCGCGCAGGTCCACGTCACCGTCCTTGACCCCGAACTCGGCGAGCTTCTCGCGCACGAGGCCGAGGGTCAGCGGCGCGCCGTAGACGGGCACCCTGGGCAGCCGGGGCAGGATGTACGGCAGGCCGCCGATGTGGTCCTCGTGGCCGTGGGTCAGAATCCAGCCCTTGATCAGGGCGGCGTGCTGCTGGAGGTAGTCGATGCGCGGGATGATCAGGTCGATGCCCATCTGGTGCGCGTCGGGGAAGGCGAGGCCGCCGTCGACCACCATGATCTCGTCGCCGAAGCGGTAGGCGAAGATGTTCTTGCCGATCTCGCCCATGCCGCCGAGCGGAATCACTTCGAGGTGGGCGTCACTCGGGGTGGTGTCGGGCCCGGGCTGGGGGTTCCGGGGGGTTTTTTCTGGGGTGGTCATGTACGGTGCTCCGGCGCACGCTCGCCTCCTGCCCTGGGGCGGGCCTCTCTGGTAAAGGACATTCCTCGGGAAAGGCTTCGGTTCGGGAGGGGGCGGCGTGCGGTTTTGAATGATGCGGCCACGCGAATGGGGACGTGGCCCGGGGAAAGACGGATTGTGTCGCCCGGATCGCGGGGGAACCGCGGCGCAGTGGGCACAGGGTAGCACAGGGGCCCGCGCGTCTGCTGGCCTGCGGGACACGGGCGGGGCGGAGGGGGAGCCGCCGGGAAGACGCTCCGGCACGGCGTTCCCCCACCCGCTCGGTGGGGTCCGCGCCCCTGTGCCGTGAAGTGCGGGTGAAGGCGGGTATCATGAGGGCGTGAGCGCCCAACGGATTCTCGTGATCGAGGACGACCTCGACATCGCCAACGTGCTGCGGATGGACCTGAACGACGCCGGGTACGGGGTCGAACATGCCGATTCCGCCATGAACGGGCTGATCAGGGCCCGCGAGGATCATCCCGACCTGATCCTGCTCGACCTCGGCCTGCCCGACTTCGACGGCGGCGACGTGGTGCAGCGACTGCGGAAAAACAGCGCCGTGCCCATCATCGTCCTGACCGCCCGCGACACCGTGGACGAGAAGGTCCGCCTGCTGGGGCTAGGGGCCGACGACTACCTGATCAAGCCCTTCCACCCCGACGAACTCCTCGCCCGGGTCAAGGTCCAGCTCCGCCAGCGCACCACCGAGAGCCTGAGCATGGGGGACCTCACCCTCGATCCGCAAAAGCGGCTGGTGACCTACAAGGGCGAGGAACTGCGGCTCTCGCCCAAGGAGTTCGACATCCTCGCGCTGCTGATCCGCCAGCCGGGGCGGGTGTACTCCCGGCAGGAGATCGGCCAGGAAATCTGGCAGGGCCGCCTGCCCGAGGGCAGCAACGTGGTGGACGTGCATATGGCGAATCTGCGCGCCAAGCTGCGCGACCTCGACGGCTACGGCCTGCTGCGGACCGTGCGCGGGGTCGGGTACGCCCTGCGCGGCTGAGGCGGGAGGAGGCGGGCACGAACGCCGGGAACTTCACATTCGTATGACTGGTGACGGCAGTGTCAGCGATCCTGAGTAGGATGAAGCCGTGTTGACGATGTTTGAGGACAGGTGGCGTCCCGGGGGGCGCGCCGGGGACCACGCGGGAGGGTTGCGGCCCGCCCCTCTCCCCGCCGGGGGGGTCGCGTGACCTCTGCACAGGCCGCCGAGCTTCCCACCCCCACGCGGTCCAGAATCGAGATCCTGCTCGTGGAAGACAACGAGCCCGACGTGCTGCTGACCCAGGAGGCCTTTGAGGGCGCGCGGGTGCCCAACCGGGTCCATGTGGTGCGCGACGGGGTGGAGGCCCTGCGTTTTCTGCGCCGGGAGGGCGAGTACGCGGCTGCCCCGCGCCCCGACGTGATCTTGCTCGACATCAACATGCCGCGCAAGAACGGGCTGGAAGTGCTCGGCGAGATCAAGGCCGACCCCGCGCTGGGCAGCATCCCGGTCGTGATGCTCACCACCAGCCAGGCGGAAGAGGACGTGCGGGGCTCCTACGCCCGGCACGCGAGCGGCTACGTGGTCAAGCCCGTGGGCTTCGAGAACTTCCTGAACGCGATTCGCGCCTTCGAGGACTTCTGGATGACCTTCGTGCGCTTTCCGCCCCGTGCGTAGGTGGCCCAGACCCCAGAGGGCCCACAGCAAGTCCCCCGACCGTGTGAGGCCGGGGGACTGTGCTTGAGGGGGTGGCCTCAGCGGCGGTCGGTCGTGCCGGTGTAGCCCGTGCCGGTCGTCGTCGTGGTGGTCACGACGCGCTCGGGGCGGCGGTTGCGGCCTGCCAGACCGAAGAGGCCCGCGAGGCCGAGCAGGCCCCAGGGGAACTCGCGGGTGTCGGCGGTGCCGTTGTTGTTGGTGTCCACCACGCCGTCGCCGTTGGGGTCCACCGCGTTGTTCACGCTCTCGGTGGCGCCCTCCACGGCCGCGCCCGTGGCCGCCGCCGCGTTGTCCACCGCCTCGCCGGTGGCCGCGGCCGCGTCTTGCACCGCGTCTCCCGTGGCGGCGGCGGCGTCTTGCACGGCGTCACCGGCGGCCGCGGCGGCCTCGTCCACGTTCTCGCCGATGCTCTCGGCGGCGCCGTCGGTCGTGTCGGTGTTGGTGTCACCCGAGGTCGCGTCGGTGGTGCTCGTGTCCTGCACCTGCACGTACGAGGCGCTGGGCGACACGGCCAGGGCAGTGGGGGCGGCGAAGATCAGGGCGAGCGTCAGCAGGGTCTTGTTCATGGGGGTCTCCTTGGTCGTGCGGGTCGTGCGGCCGCCCGCCGGGGCAGCCACCAAGCGCCTCACATGCTGCGGGCCCCCCCGCCACTTCGGCTGAGCTTCATCTCTATGTGTTCTTCACATGCCTGGGGGGCCACGAACAGGCCCCCGGCTCAGCGCGTGGAGGGAGGCGCCGACGCCAGCGCGTCCGGCCCGAGTTCCTGCACCGCCCGCAGCACGTTGGCGAGGTGGGTGTCGAGGTCCACGCCGAGTTCCCGGGCGCCCTGTTCCACCTCCTCGCGGTTCACGCCCGCCGCGAAGGCGCGGTTGCGAAACCGCTTCTTCAGGCTGCCGGGTTCGACGGCCCGCACGTCCCGGTCGGGGCGGATCAGCGCCGCCGCCTGCACGAGGCCGGTGAGTTCGTCCACCGCGAAGAGGGTCCTCGCCAGCCGCGTCTCGCGCGGGACGCCCGTGGAGGTCGCGTGGCCCAGGATCGCGTCGAGGACCTCTTGCGGCGTGTCGGTGTGCTCGCGCAAGAAGGCGACGCCCCAGGTCGGGTGCTGCGCCGGGTGCCCCTCGTAGTCGAAGTCGTGGAGCAGGCCCGTCACCGCGTACAACTCCTCGTCCTCGCCCCACAACCGGGCGTGCCAGCGCATCGCGGCCTCGACGTTGAGCATGTGCCGCCGCAGCGACTCGGAGGGGGTGTGCTCCAGCATCAGGGCGTAGGCCTCGGCGCGGTTCATGCCCCAGTCTAGAGGGGTTCCGCCCGCAACCTCACCGCGCGGGACGCCCTCGTCTTCACTGGGCGCCGGGGACGGAGAACACGTGCCCGACGGGACGAGGCTTTCCATTCACGCGGACGCGCTTGAGGTGTCGCCGGGAAAAAGAGGGGGAAGGCGTAGATTCCTTTCCCCTCTTTCCTCACGTGAACTCAGCCCCGGTCGTAGATGTACTTGGCCCACTCGTCTTGCCAGTGGGCGAACTGGCCGTGGGCGTAGACGCCGAAGGTGGGGGCACGGGGGCGGGTTCTGAGCGGCATCCCGGCCTCGTCGGGGGTGCGGTTGCCCTTGCGCTGGTTGCAGCCCCGGCAGGCGGTGACGACGTTCTCCCAGCCGTGGCGCCCGCCGCGCGAGCGGGGCATCACGTGGTCGAGGGTGAGGTCCTCGGGCGCCCCGCAGTACTGGCAGGCGAAGGTGTCCCGGCGCAGGACGTTGCGGCGGTTGAAGGGGACCGGGTGCACGCGCGGGCGGCGGACGTAGCGCCTCAGCCGGATCACGCTGGGCACGCGCAGCACCGTGGAGGGCGAGCGCACCACGTCGTCGCTCGCCTCCAGCACCTCGGCGACCCCGTACTGGACGAGCGTGATGGCGCGCTTGGCGCTCGTCACGTGCAGGGGCTCGTACGACGCGTTCAGGACGAGGACCCGTGGGGCGTTCAGGTCCGCCGCCACGCGCATCCCGCGCGCCTCCTCTCTCGTCACGCTCGTTGTGGGATTCACGGCGGCATTCTAGAGCGCCACTGGATGGGGAATGTTGCGCCGTGTGGCTTAGCAAGCCGTAAGGACAGACTTACCCGCGCGCCCCCAGCCCCGCCAGCGCCCGCCCCGCCTCCCCCCGCACGAACTCCAGCGCCCCGTCCGCCACGTACTGCACGGCGAGCGCGCCGAGCAAGACCCCGAGCACCCGCGTCACCACATGCACGCCCGTCAGCCCGATCACCCGCGCGATCTGCCCGCTCAGCCGCAGGGCGAGGTAGCACAGCAGCAGCACGAAGGAGGTCACGAACAACACCGCCGCCAGCAGGGCCGGGCTGCCGTGCGCGTCCCCGGCGAGGATCATGATGCTCGCCAGCGTGCCGGGCCCGGCGATCAGGGGGATGGCGAGGGGGAAGACGCTGATGTCGGGCCGGTCTTGCGCCTCGCGCTCCTCGTCGGGGTTCTCGCGGCTGCCGCTGGGGCGGGCGAAGACCATATCGAGCGCGATCAGGAACAGCAGGATGCCCCCCGCCACCCGGAAGGCGCTGAGGCTGATCCCCAGGTGCCCGAGGAGTTCGCGCCCGAACAGCGCGAAAGCCAGGATGATGCCGCCCGCCACCAGCGTCGCCTTGACCGCCACCCGCCGCCGCTCAAAACTCGGGCGGTTCCCGGCGAGCCCCAGGAAGATCGGGGCCAGGCCCACGGGGTCCATCACCACCAGCATGGTGAGGAAGGTCTGGAGGCTGAGGCTGGAGAGTTCGGCCACGTTCACACCCATCAGCCTACCCGCTCCCCCGCTTCCGGGGCGTGCCCGGAAGTCCCCCCGGCCCGCCTGACCCCTGCGACTCCCTGCCCTCCGGGCCACCTCCCTTCCAGGGGAGGCAACAGCAGAGGTTCTCCGGAGGTCGACGTCCGTCCCTGGCTCCCCTCTCAGTCAACTCCCCTGAGAGGAAAACCGGGGCTCCTGCGCCCGAACCCCGGCCCTCAGCGCAAGACGTTCACCGTCAGGGTGCCCTCCGCCGTATACGTCTGCCCACCGCTCTCCTGGGTGGCCTGCACCCCCAGCGTGTAGGTGTTCGGCGGCGTGTTCGGAGTCACCGTCAGGCGCAGCGGCACGCTCTCGCCCGCCCGCGCGCGGGCGCCTTGCAGGGTGAGGCTGATCCCGGGCGCGGGGCTGCGGGTGCTCAGGCGGAACTCGCCGGGGTGGGTCTGGGGGGTGTAGCCGCCCACCCGCGCGGTGAAATTCAGGGTCTGCCCCGCCCGCACGCCCAGTTCGGACACCGACTTCCCGCCCGAGGCCGGGGTGACGACCACGTACCCGCCCGCGCACCCGGTCGCGCGCAGCACGCCGATGTCCCGCGCCCCGACCGCCAGCGCCGGGAGGAAGGACGCCACGACGAGCCCCAGCCCCAGGGCCGCCCGCCGGGGCCGCGCCCAGTTCGAGGCGGTGAAGGCGAGCCCCCCCGGCCCCAGCAGCAGCGGCGCGAGCAGGGCCAGGGTGGTGCGGCCCTCGCAGGGCCCGGACAGCAGCGCGAGCCCCGCCCCCCGCACGAGCAGGAACACCCCCACGCCGATTCCCCACCCCAGCAGGAAGATGACCAGGGGCGAGAGCGGTCGGGCGGGGCGGACGAACGCGGTCATGCGGGCAGGCTAGCGCGGGGGCGGGGGGACAAAGGGGCCCTCCTCCCCGGGGCCGACTCCGCCCCCGGCGGCGGGAGGCCGGGGCGCCAGGATCGCCACCGCGAGCAGGCTCAGCCCCGTCACGAGCACGGCCACGCCCACCGCCGCCCCGGAATTGTCCATCGTCGGCGCGTCGAGCAGGGCCCCCTTGACACCCCCCGCCACGACGAGCGCGAGGCCGGTGTCCCACAGGGGGCGGGGCCCGCCGTCCGTCCCCTGCCGCGCCGCCCGGTGCGCCCCCACGCAGGCCCACAGCCCGACCCCGAGCACCGCGAGGCTGGACAGGGCCAGCCAGGGCCGCAGCCCCTCCACCGACGGGTCCAGCCCCGCGCCGAGCGAGAGCAGCCCCACGAGCAGCAGCGCGGCCAGCCAGAGGGCCTGCGCGGGGGGCCGCTGGGGGGTGGCGGTATCTGGACCGAGCTCGGTCAGCATCCGCAAGCCGCCCGGAGTGCGGGTCAGGGCCCAGACGAGGCTCAGGAGGAACACACCGGGGACCGGAACGGGGGAGGTGCCGCTCCACACGCCCTCCACCAGGGCGACGAGCGCGGCGAGCAGGCCCAGGCCGAGCCCCACGTCCAGCCGCTCCCACCCCCACACGGGGCGCAGGGGCACCGTCAGCCCCGCCGTCAGGGCCAGCGCCCCCGGCACCCCCAGCGCGGGGAGCCACGTCACGCAGACCACGCCCAGCGCCAGGGCGAGGAGGACGAGTCCGGCGACTTCGGCGAGGCCGCGCGCCCGACCGCCCGCCCGTGCCGCGCCCAGAAGCGAGCCCGCCGTGAGGAGGCTGATCAGGCAGGCGGCCAGCCTGGGGAGCCCGGTGTCCTCCGCCGTCCCGAGGAGCAGCAGGGCGCCCAGGGCGGCTCCGGGAGCGAGCGCCCAGAAGAGCGTCGTGTGAAGGGAGTCGGTCGGGGTCTGTGCGCCGCCGGGCCGCTGTTCCTCCCTCCGGAGCCACCACAGCCCCCCCGCGAAAGCTGCCGCGGCGAGCCCGAGAGAGAGGACGCCCCCCGGTTGAAGCGCCGCCATGAGCAAGGCGCCGCACCCCCCGGCGAGGAGCGGAGCCGTCCGCCCGGAAGCGGGCGGCGTGCCGGAGGCATCCGGACCGATCTCCGCGCGGGGAGCACCTGCCCAGGGGTCCCGCGCGGTCCGCAGGGCACCAAGCAGCCCTATGACGGCCGGAACCGCGCCCAGCAGGGCCGCCCGCAGGGGGTCTGCTCCCCAGCCTTCACCCGCCGCGCCCGCGCCCCACAGCGCGCTCAGCCCCAGGCCCGCCGCGCCCGCCGTCAGCCAGCCCCGGCTGCGGGCGCTGAGCCCAACGATCAGCAGGGCGAGCGCGATCCCGCTCAGGGCGGCGGGTTGGGTCCGCGCGCCGAGCAGGCCGAGGGCCACCGCCCCCGCGACCCCCGTGGCGGCGGCGGTGAGGCTGCCCGCGACCGTGCCCGTCAAGGAGGCGTCCGCGTCCCCGGCCTCGGCGGGTCCCAGCCTCTGTCCCCAGGCGTGCCGGGCGGCGAGCGCGAGGGGAAGGAGCGGGGCGAGCGCGAGCCCCAGGACGAGGGGATGGAGGCTGCCCCGGGTCGAAAGCGCCGTCCCTGTCGCGGCGGCCACGAGCACCTGTGGCCCCAGCGTGGCCCACGCCGCGAGGGCAGGCACCGGACCCCCCGCCTCCCCCCGTTCCCGCCGCCCGAGCAGCGCCAGGGCCGGGGAGAGGGCCAGCAGGCTGAACGCCAGCCAGGCGAGCAGGCCGGGGAAGACTTCGCCGGAGAGGGCCAGGACCTGTGCGACGAACGCTTCCCCCCGGGCGAGCAGCAACTCCGGGTCCGCGTGACCGACCGAGGCGACGATCCACCCCACCGGCACCAGCCCCGCGGCTCCGAGGGTGAGCGCGAGGGCGGTTCGGGGCGGGTTCGCCGGTTCCTCGGCGAGGTCTGCCTCCGACGCCCGGAGTTGGGCGCTTCCCCGCGACACGGCCACCCCCGCCAGGAGCAGCACCGCCCCCGCCGCGGGGATGGACGCCTGCCCAAGGTCGTCCGTCAGCATCCACGTCGAGAGCCCCGCCCCCAGCACCGCCAGCGCGCCGAGCAGGGGTTCGCCCCGCCGCCGCCCGTCCCACAGCAGCACGGCGCTCAGCCCGAGCAGCCCCGCCATCACCACGCCGGGCCCCCAGGTGTCCGGCAGGGCCTGCGCGAGGCTGCCGATCCCGAGCGCCGTCACCCCGTACCCCAGCCCGCGCAGGGCGCCCGACACCGGCCACGGCACCCGCCGCGCATTGAGGTACAACAGCGCCCCGAAGGCGAACACCGCCAGCAGCCGCGTCCACCCCGGCGCCCCGAGTTCCCGCAGGGTGAAGGCCAGCCCGCCCAGCACGAGCACCCCGCCGATCACGCTGATCCGCGCCCGGCTGTAGGCAGGGTCCCACAGCGAGGGGCCGCGTGGCCGGGTCGGGCGGGGTGGGGCGGCGGGCACGTCCTCGGGCCACACCGGGGGAGGGGGGAACGTCTGCTCTACGTGTTCGGCCCCGGCGGGCTCAGCCGAAGGCCCCCGCAGCCGAGCGAGTTCCGCCCGCAGCGCCTTCTGCCCCTCCCGCAGCCGCCGCACCTCCTCGCGGGTGGCCTCTGCCCGCCGATCCACCCGTGCCGCGCGGACGAGCGCCCAGACGGCGAGCACAAGCGCCAGCACCGCCGCGAGGGCCGTCACGCCTCCCGCCCCACCTTCTGCCCACGCCCTGCCGAGACCCCGGTGTCTCCCATGCCCTGCCCCCTTCGCGCGGTGTTGCCCTGGCTTGGATGTTCAGGGCCACGGTACTTCGCCCGCCGCCCAGCACACGGCAACGGGGACGCGGCACAAGAAAACCCCGCCGCGAGGGACGGGGTTGGAAAGTCTGAGGCGTTCAGCCCCCGGCGCTGGGCTGGGGCGTGCAGTCGGGGCACAGGCCCATAAATTCGAGCCGGACCTCGGTGACCTGGAAGCCGGGCGGGAGGGCCGCCACCGGGATGCACGGCATCGCCTCCGCGTCCACGTCGAAGATCGCGCCGCAGCCGCGGCAGACCGCGTGGTGGTGGTCCTCTCCCTCGTGCTTGTAGTCGTAGCGGGTGGCCTGCCCGGCGCGCTCGATGGTCACGACCACCCCGTCGCGCACCAGGGCGTCGAGCGTGCGGTACACGGTCCCCAGGCTCACGTGGGGCAGCCGCCCCCGCACCTGCCCGTGAATCCAGGCCGCGTCCGGATGCTCCCGAGACGCCCGAAGCACCTCGATCACCGCCTGCCGCTGCCGGGTTTGCCGCACCATCGTCATGGGTCGAGCATAGCAAAAGGGGTGACGGGGGCCTGACGCGGGCGTCACGGTTCTGGCGGGTGGCTTGTCGCTCGTGGCCTGTGGAAGGGGACCGCTTCGACAAGCCTCCCGCCTTGCCTTCGTTCACCCCTTCCCCGCATAGTGCTGAACGTGCCCGCCCGACTCCTGCCGCTGCTCACCGATCAGCCCCAGTCCGGGGAGGCGTTGGGAGCGCGGTTGGGCGTGGGCCGCGTCACGGTGAACACCCTGGCGCGGCGGCTCGCGGAAGGCGGCGTGCCCGTCGTCACCACGCGGGGTGGGTACGCGCTGGAGCCGGGCACGCCCGCGCCGCAGCTCGTGCCCGTCGCGGGCGTCTTCGGGCGGGCGATGCGCTACGCGGGCACGGTCGGCAGCACGCAGGACGAGGTGCGGGCGTGGGCAGATGATGCTCAGGCCCCGGCCTCCCACGGCGCGGTCGTTGTCGCGGAACAGCAGACCGCCGGGCGGGGGAGACGGGGGCGGGCCTGGGACACGACGCATGGGACGCTGGTGTTCAGCGTGTTGCTCGACGGTCCCCTGCCCCTCCCCGACCTCGCCCTGATGCCGCTGGCGGCGGGGGTCGCCCTCCAGGCCGCGTGCGGCGTCGGCGGGCTGAAGTGGCCCAACGATCTGCTCTCGCCTGACGGGCGCAAGCTCGCGGGCATCCTGCTCGAAGCCGACCTGCGGGGCGAGGAGGCCCGCCGCGCCGTCCTGGGCATCGGCGTCAACGTCACCGCCGCGCCGCCCGGGGCCGCCCACCTCGCCGAAGTCCTGCCCGGCATCACCCGCGCTGCCCTCCTCGCCCGCGTCCTCGCCGAGCTGGAACGCTGGCTCACCGCGCCGCCTGCTGACGTGCTGGAGGCGTGGCGGGGCGCAAGCGTCATCCTCGGGCGGGAGGTGCGTGTCGTGACCGGGCGCGGCGAGATCACCGGGACCGCCGTGGACCTCGACGCGCAGGGGGGCCTCGTCGTCCGTCCGCCCGGCGGCCCCCCCGTTACCGTCCACGCGGGCGACGTTCAGCTTGTCGGTCCTCTCACCCCACCCCACTCACCGGAGGAACAGCCATGACCCGAGCCGCATCCGTCTACCCCACCCTCTCCCGCACGCTTGCCCCCGCGCACGGCCTGACCCGTGACCTCCTGCTGATCCTCGGCGGCGCGGCCCTCGTCGCCCTCGTCGCGCAGGTCGAACTGCCGCTGAAGCCCGTGCCCGTCACCCTCCAGACGCTCGCCGTGCTGCTCGTCGGCGCCGCGCTGGGCTGGAAGCGGGGTGCGGCGAGCCTGACCACGTACCTCCTCGCCGGGGCGGCGGGCCTGCCCGTGTTCGCGGGGGGCAGCGCGGGCCTTGCCAAGTTCGTCGGCCCCACGGGCGGCTACCTGCTGAGCTACGTGTTCGCCGCTGGCCTGGTCGGCTGGCTCGCCCAGCGGTACGCCCTGGACCGTACCGTGCGCGGCACCACCCTCGCCATGCTGGCGGGCAGCGTGGTGATCTACGGCCTGGGGTTGCCCTGGCTGAGCGCCACCACCGGCCTGAAGGGTCAGGCCCTCCTGAACGCTGGCCTCACGCCCTTCCTCCTCGGCGACGCCCTGAAACTCGGCCTCGCCGCCCTGCTGCTGCCGACGGCGTGGGCGTGGGTGCGTCGAAGATAGGCAGCGAACAGAATAGAATTTGGGTACCCCTCACAGGGTACCCTTTATACGTGTTGTAGATCCTAACGAGTCTGATGCCTGAAGTTCCGTTAGGTTCTGTAACTTCCTTAGGATGACTAGACCTCCTGCGAAAGTGGGTGGTTAAGCTGGCAGGGTGGGACACGAGCGACTGGACCGGGCACTAAAGATGAACCGTCAGCAGTTCAAGCGGCGGACCGGGGTGTACCCCGAGACCTTC
>NZ_JAHKSN010000023.1 GCF_018863415.1 Deinococcus aestuarii
GGCAGTCGACGTGGGAGTAGTGGCGGGTGGGGGTGTTGTACTCGACGTGGGCGGTGTTGATGGTGATGCCGCGGGCCTTTTCCTCGGGGGCCTTGTCGATCTGGTCGTAGGCCAGCTTCTCCACCGTCGGGTCCGCCGCCGCGGCGGTGAAGGTGATCGCCGCGGTCAGCGTGGTCTTGCCGTGGTCGACGTGCCCGATCGTCCCCACGTTCACGTGGGGCTTCGTCCGCTCAAACGTTCCTTTTGCCATGTTCTCTGCTCCTCCAAGCGGTGGGCCCATGCCAGTTCGCCCCTTCGGCCGGGTGCGGGGGCAGGGTCCACATTGGGTTGATTCCCGCCGGGACCACGGTTGGTCTCACGGCACGTTGCGCCGACGCTTTTCAGCGCACCGAAGGCCTAGCTTAGCGGAAAAGGCGGGAGAAGGCAAGTCGGGCTGGGCCGAGCGGCGCGTGCCACACAGACAAAGAGGGGCTGCCCACCCTCCCAGACGGCCCCTCTCCCCGGCTGTCGTGGCCTCCTACCTGCTCGTTTGCACCAGGGCGCTCCCGCCTCCGGCCCGCACCGGCTCGGCCGCCGCCGTGACCGTCCCGTCCGCGTTGAAGCCGATGGCCGTCAGCCGCCCGATCTCGGGGGTCGGCGCCCACCGGTAGCCCAGGGCGGCCAGCCCCTGAGCGAGCGGCGCGTTCTCGCCACCCAGGTCCACCCCGGTCGTCGCCGCGTTGCGCTGCGAGAAACGGGGGACGGTGAAGGCCTCGGCCAGGGTCCGCTTGCGGTCGATCACGTCGAAGAGGGTTTGCAGCACCGTGGTGATGATGGTCGAGCCGCCGGGGCTCCCCAGGGCCATCACCGGCTTGCCCTCCCGGAAGACGAGGGTGGGGCTCATGCTGGAGCGCGGCCGCTTGCCCGCCTCGGGAACGTTGGGATGCGGCGCCACCGCGTCGAAGTCGGTCAGCTCGTTGTTGAGGAGAAAGCCGTGGCCCGGCACCACCATCCCGTTGCCGCCGATGGACTCGATGGTGAAGGTATAGGCGACGATGTTGCCGTCCTTGTCGCTGACGGTGAGGTGGGTCGTGTCGTTGCCCTCGAAGCCCGCGGGGGCGGGGCGCAGGGGGTAGCTCGGGTCAGCCTGGAACTTGAAGGGATCGCCGGGCGGCACCGAGCCGGGCGCGGCCTGGGCGCCGATGAGGGCCCGGCGCTCGGCGGCGAACTCCCGGCTGAGGAGCCCGTTCCGGGGCACGTCCGTGTACTCGGGGTCGGCCATGTACGCCCCCCGGTCGGCGAAGGCGAGGCGTGAGACTTCGAGGTACTTCTGATACGCCTCGGTCTCGCTCAGGGCCGAGAGGTCGTAGCCCTCCATGATGTTGAGCGCCTCGGCGATGGTGAGGCCGCCGCTGGAGGGGGGCTGCATCCCGTAGACCGTGTAGCCCCGGTAGGTGCTCACCACAGGCGGGCGGACGCGGGCCTCGTAGTTGGCGAGGTCGGCGGGCGTCATGTTGCCCCTGCGGATGTTCAGGGTGTTGCCCGGTGCCACGGGCGGGTTGTTCACCGTCGCCGCGATGGCCTGGGCGATCTCGCCCGTGTAGAAGCCCGCCGCCCCCTGCCGGGCGATGGTCTCGTAGGTGCGGGCGAGGTCGGGGTTGTTGATCCGCCTGCCCAGGGCGGGGGGTTGCCCGTCCGGCAGGTAGAGCGAGGCGGTACTCGTGAAGGCGCGGAAGCGGGCCGCGTTCTCCTGCACCTGGCCCCGGTAGTTCCCGTCCACGACGAAGCCGTAACGGGCCGTCAGGATGGCCGGGTTGAGGACGCGGCGCATACTCAGTGTTCCGTACCGCGACAGCGCCTCCTGCCACCCGCGCACCGTGCCGGGCACCCCCGCCGAGAGGCCGCTCGTCACCCGCTCGTCGAAGGGAATGGGCTGCCCGTTCTCGATGAAGACGGTCGGGGTAAAGGACGCCGGGGCCGCCTCGCGGTGGTCGATGGTGACGACCCGGTTTTCCCGTGCCAGGTAGATCACCATGAAGCCGCCGCCCCCGATCCCGCAGGAGAAGGGTTCGGTGACGCCCAGGGTCGCCGCCGCCGCGACCGCCGCGTCCACGGCGTTGCCGCCCGATTCCAGAATCCGCATGGCCGCCCGGCTCGCGTCGAGGTCCACCGTCGACACGGCCCCGCCCGTCCCGGTCGCCAGCGGCACCTTGTTCCCCGCCGATCCGGTCTGCGCCTGCGCCACGCCTCCCAGCAGCAGAGCGGCCCCCAGCAACACCACGCCTCGTTTCATGTGTGCCCCCTCTCCCCTCTCTGTGCGGGGGAATCACCATAACAAAGCCGCCGCCCGGGGAAGGCGGCGCATGAAGGTTCGGAGACCCGGCTACCGGCTGGTGTACCGCTGCACGTCCCGGTCAAAGGCGCCGATCAGCATGAAGATGCCGAGGATGGTGCCGAAGGGGAAGTTCAGCAGCGAGAGCACGCCGAGCACGATGCTGGCGACCCGGCCCCACGACCGCCCCTCCAGCACCGCCCGCCGCGTGAAGTACAGCAGCAGCACGAAGGCCGCCGTGATGACAAAGGCCACCCACAGCACCGACGTGACCTGTTCCGGCGTGAGCGTCAGGGCCGCCCCGCCCGTCTGCCGAGCCGTATCGGCGAGCAGGGTGTTCACGAGCCCGCCCGCGAAGGGCAGGAAGAGCAGCGAGAGGGCGTTGAGCACGAGCTGGATCAGCAGGGGCACGGTGATGAAGGAGAGGCGCGGGGGCCGGGAGACGGGTGCGGTCATGCCCGCAGCCTAACGTGCCGGGCGGGACGGCACAAAGAAGAGGCCGCCCCCACTGGAGACGGCCCCCGAACCCCCGAGAGGGTTACTTCTTCATGAGCTGCTGGGCGAGGTTGTTCGGCACCTGGCTGTAGTGGTCGAAGAACATCGAGTAGCTCGCGCGGCCCTGGGTCATGGAGCGCATGTCGGTCGCGTAGCCGAACATCTCGCTGAGGGGCACGAACGCCTTGACGATCTGGGCGTTGCCGCGCGCCTCCATGCCCTGAATCTGGCCGCGGCGGGAGTTCAGGTCACCGATGATGTCGCCCATGTAGTCCTCGGGCACCGTCACCTCGACGCGCATGACGGGCTCCAGCAGCGCCGGGGCGCCCTTCTGCACCGCCTCCTTGAGGGCCATCGAACCGGCGATCTTGAACGCCATTTCGCTGGAGTCGACCTCGTGGTACGAGCCGTCGTAGAGGCTGACCTTCATGTCCACGACCGGGAAGCCGAGCATCGGCCCGGACTGCATGGCCTCCTCGATGCCCTTCTGGGCGGGCGCGATGAACTCGCGGGGCACGGTGCCGCCCACCACGATGTTCTCGAACACGAAGCCCGCGCCGGGCTCCAGCGGCTCGGCCTTGATCTTGACGTGGCCGAACTGCCCGCGACCGCCCGACTGGCGGACGAACTTGCCCTCCACATCCACGGCCCGCGTGATCGTCTCGCGGTACGCCACCTGGGGAGCGCCCACGTTCGCGTCCACCTTGTACTCGCGCTTCAGGCGGTCCACCAGGATTTCGAGGTGCAGCTCGCCCATGCCCGAGATGGTGGTCTGGCCGCTTTCCTGGTCGGACTCGACGCGGAAGGTCGGGTCCTCCTCGGCGAGCTTCTGGAGCCCGACGCCCATCTTCTCCTGGTCGGCCTTCGTCTTGGGCTCGATGGCGAGCTTGATGACGGGCTCGGGCACGTCGATGCTCTCCAGCAGCACGCGGTCCTCGCCGTCGGCGATCAGCGTGTTGCCGGTGCCCGCGTCCTTGAGGCCGATCACGGCGCCGAGTTCACCGGCCTTGAGTTCGGTGACCTCCTCGCGGGAGTTGGCGTGCATCTTCAGCAACCGGCCCACGCGGTCCCGCTTGTCCTTGGAGGCGTTGTACACGTAGGAACCCGACTGCATGGTGCCCGAGTACACGCGCACGAAGGTCAGGCGGCCTACGTAGGGGTCGGCCATGATCTTGAACGCGAGCGCGGCGAGCTTGCCCTCGGGGTCGGCGGGGAACTCCACCGTGTCCTCGCTGTCCTCCAGCTTGCCGCGAATGGCGGGCACTTCGAGCGGGCTGGGCAGGTAGTCGATCACGGCGTCGAGCAGAAGCTGCACGCCCTTGTTCTTGAGCGCGCTGCCGCACAGCACCGGGAAGATGCGCTGCGCGATGGTGCCCTGACGAAGGGCGGCGACGATCTCCTCGACGGTGGGTTCTTCCCCCTCGAGGTACTTCATCATCACGGTCTCGTCCACCTCGGCGGCGGCCTCGATCAGCGCGGCGCGCATCTCGGTCACCTTGTCCGCGAACTCGGCGGGCACGTCGTGCTCCTGGATCTCGGTGCCGAGGTCGTTGGTGTACGTGTAAGCCCGCTGGCGCACGATGTCGATGATGCCCTTGAACTCGTTTTCCTCGCCCATCGGGTACTGCACCGGGGCGGGGATCGCGCCCAATCTCTCGCGGATGTCGCTGAGCACCAGCTCAAAGCTCGCGCCCGTCTTGTCCATCTTGTTGGCGAAGGCGATGCGGGGCACCCCGTAGCGGTCGGCCTGACGCCACACCGTCTCGGACTGCGGCTCCACGCCCTGCGAGGAGTCGAACACCGCGACCGCGCCGTCGAGCACGCGCATGGACCGCTCGACCTCGATGGTGAAGTCCACGTGGCCGGGCGTGTCGATGATGTTGACGGTGTACTCGTCGTCGGTGCCGGAACGCTTCCACTTGGCGGTCGTGGCGGCGGCGGTGATGGTGATGCCGCGCTCGCGCTCCTGCTCCATCCAGTCCATCGTGGCGGCGCCGTCGTGGACTTCGCCGATGTTGTGGGTGCGCCCGGTGTAGTACAGGATGCGCTCGGTGGTCGTGGTCTTGCCCGCGTCAATGTGCGCGGCAATCCCGATGTTGCGGAAGTGGGTGAGGTAGCTCTGGGCTTTGGTGGTCATAGGACTCCCTATTCTCGTGGATGACGCCCTCGCGTCACCGTGAGGTCGAGCGCTCGCCGGGCAGCGAAACGGGACAGCGGGCCGAAAAGCCGCTGTCCGGTCACGCTCTTCAGCGGGGTGCTGGCCTTACCAGCGGTAGTGCGCGTAGGCGCGGTTGGCTTCCGCCATGCGCTCCACATCGTCTTTCTTCTTGATGGAGCCGCCTCGGCCCTGCGCGGCGTCCATGATCTCGCCCGCGAGACGCTCGATGGCGGTGCGCTCGGGACGGCCCTCGGTCGCCGAGAGCATCCAGCGCAGCGTCAGGCTCTGCTGGCGGCGGACGCTCACCTCGACGGGCACCTGGTAGGTCGAGCCACCGACGCGGCGGCTGCGGACCTCGACCCGGGGCTTCACGTTGTCGTAGGCCTGCTTGAAGACCTTGAGCGGCTCCTGGCCGGTGCGCTCCTGCACGAGGCGGCAGGCCCCGTAAAAGATGCGGCTGGCGAGGTTCTTCTTGCCATCCCGCATGATGCGGTTGATCATCGCGCTCACCAGCACGTCCTGGTACACCAGGTCCGGCTGGATGGGGCGCACTTCTGCTCTGCGGCGACGTGCCATGCTTTGCTCCTTATTCCCTGACTCGGTACATGGGCCTCACCCCCGGGGGGACGGCCTGATCCCGCCTCGCGGCGGGGGCCTTTTGCTCCCCCGCCTGCGTCTCAGCGGGGTCTTACTTCTTCTTGCCGGCGGCGGCGGCAGCGCCCGCCTTGGGCTTTTTCGTGCCGTACTTGCTGCGGCTCTTGTTGCGGTCCTTCACGCCCTGGGTGTCGAGCGAGCCGCGCACGATGTGGTAGCGCACGCCGGGAAGGTCCTTCACGCGGCCGCCGCGGATCAGCACGACGCTGTGCTCCTGGAGGTTGTGCCCCTCGCCGGGGATGTAGGCCGTGACCTCGAAGCCGCTGGAAAGCCGCACGCGGGCGATCTTGCGCAGCGCCGAGTTGGGCTTCTTGGGGGTGGTGGTCTTCACGACGGTGCACACGCCCCGGCGGAAGGGGCTCCCCTTGAGGGCCGGGACCTTGCTCTTCTTGGGCTGGACCGCGCGCCCCTTGCGGAGCAGTTGTTGAACGGTAGGCAGGGCAATCACTCCTAGTCTCTGACAAAAGGGTCTTGTGGGATGGTCCCGCCCACTCCTGGGGGCAGGCACGGGTTGGCGGGCCTGGGAGCCGTGAGGCCCAGAACCCGAGGTGATCGACGCGCCGTGTCGTGACCGTCAGCATCGGCCATCAGCAAGCCTAGGGGCGGCGCGCGTGCCGAGAAACTGATCCGGTGCAACCCTGTCCCGGTCAGTTTTCAACCTGAGAAGTATACCCCGCCGCGCATGGGCAGCGCAAGAACGGCGATTGTGTCAGAGGGCGTCTGACCTCCGTCTCCCCGTGGAGAGGGACGACCCGCCGGTCAGACCTCTTCTACCCTTCCGTCCTCGTGGACGCGCAGGCGGGGCGTTCCGAGGGGGAGGGCGAGGGTAAGCGTTCCCAGATACACCTGCATCCGCTCGGGCATCTCGGAGAGGTGGATGGGCGTGCGGGGCGCGGCGACGAGGCGGTACACGCCCGGCTCGCCCGGCACATGGTCGTACACGTAGGCCCCCCGGCGCTGCGGCGGGGTGAGGTGGTCGTCGAACCCTCCCGCGAGGGCATTGGGCTCCTCAGTCTCGGGGCGGGTGTCGATCCAGACGTGGACCGCTTCCAGGAGTTCCTCCGACGCCAGCGCCGCCTCCGGGACGTGGGGGTCACCCGCCGCCAGAAACTGCGCGACGTGCCCGTGATCGTCGGCGGCGAACCAGTCGAACTCGACCCCCGTGATCTCCTCGCGGGTGATGACGGTGTGGCCTTCCGTCAGGCTCACGCCGCGCCCCCGGCCCGGAAGGCTGCGGCGACGACTTCGCGCGCCTCCTCCATCACCTGCCGCAGGTGGCCCTCGCCCTTGAAGCTCTCGGCATAGATTTTGTACACGTCCTCGGTGCCGCTGGGGCGGGCGGCGAACCAGGCGTGCTCGGTCGTCACCTTCAGGCCGCCGATGGGCTCACCGTTGCCGGGGGCGCGGGTCAGCTTGGCGGTGATGGGGTCGCCCGCCAGGGTGGAGGCCGTCACCTGCTCGGGGCGGAGGTTGGCGAGGACCTTCTTCTGCTCGGAGTTGGCGGGGGCGTCCTGGCGGTCGTAGGCGGTGGAACCGTACCTCTCCGTCAGGGCGGCGAAGCGTTGAGAGGGCGTCTGCCCCGTCTTCGCGGTGATCTCGGCGGCGAGGAGGCCGGGGATGAGGCCGTCCTTGTCGGTGCTCCACGCGCCGCCGTCCCGACGCAGGAAGCTCGCCCCCGCCGACTCCTCACCGCCGAAGCCGAGGGAACCCGTCAGCAGGCCCTCCACGAAGTATTTGAAGCCGACGGGCACCTCCACCAGCCGCCGCCCGATCCCCGCCGCCACCCGGTCGATCAGGGCACTGCTCACGAGCGTCTTGCCCACCCCCGCGTCCGCGCTCCAGCCGGGGCGGTTCTGGAAGAGGTAGTCGATCATGACGGCGAGGTAGTGGTTGGGGTTCATCAGGCCGTCTGCGGTCACGATGCCGTGACGGTCGGCGTCGGGGTCGTTGCCCACGGCCACGTCGTAGTCGTCCTTCAGCGCCAGGAGGCTCGCCATCGCCCAGGGGCTGGAGCAGTCCATGCGGATCTTGCCGTCGCGGTCCACGGTCATGAAGGCGAAGCGGGGATCGACCTGCTCGTTCACGATGGTGAGGTTGAGGTCGTACTGAGCCTTGATCGCCTCCCACACGGGCAGGCTGGCCCCGCCGAGCGGATCGACGCCCAGCCGGACGCCGCTTTGCCGGATCGCGTCGAGGTCCACGACCTCGCCGAGTTCGGACACGTAGGGCGCGATGAAGTCGAAGGGGTCGAGACCCGCCAGCGCGTCGTCGAGATTGACTCTTCTCACCTCGCGCAACCCACCCTCCAGGATCGCGTTCGCCCGGTTCTGCACGGCCCTTGTGATGTCGGTGTCGGCGGGGCCGCCGCTGGGGGGGTTGTACTTGAAGCCGCCGTCCTGCGGGGGGTTGTGACTGGGGGTGATCACGATGCCGTCCGCCGTGCCGCCCTGCCCCGCCCGGTTGTGACCCAGGATCGCGTGGCTGATCAGCGGCGTGGGCGTGAAGAAGCCCGGCTGGGCACGCACCCGGACCCCGTTGGCGACCAGCACCTCCAGCGCCGTCATCCAGGCGGGCTCGCTGAGGGCGTGGGTGTCGAGTCCCATGAACAGCGGCCCGGTGATGCCCGCCGAGGCGCGGTGTTCGGCGACGGCCTGGGCCACGGCGAGGATATGCGCCTCGTTGAAGGTGCCGTTCAACGAGGTTCCCCGGTGCCCGCTCGTGCCGAAGGAGACCCGCTGCGCCGCGTTGCCGGGATCGGGCCGCGTCTCGTAGTAGCGGGCGACCAGGCGGGGGATGTTGGTCAGTAGGCTCTGCGGGGCTCTCTTACCGGCGAGGTCGCTGGGGGTCATGGGGGCAGTTTAAGCAGAGGGGCGCGGGCGGGCTCCCTTCGGGCAAGACAGCGTGAACACGGACGCGGAAAGGCCCGCTCCCCTCCTGTTACCCTCGGGCTATGCGCGAGTTTCTCAACGACTGGTGGCGCCTGATCAAGCTGACCGCCCTCTCGCTGGCGATTCCGGTGATGGTGTGGCTGCTGCTGGTGTGGGCGGGCGTGCTGCGCTAGGCCCCGCTGCGGACGACCCTCCTGCGAGTGACAGCGTGGAAGCACTCCCAGCGCCGTTTTCTGTGCCTGCGTGATACGGTCCGACCATGACGGGCAATACCAAGAGGGCGGGCGCAACACCCGGGACGGACAGCTTCGAGCACGCCCTGGTGCTGGAGACGGCGCGGGTGACGGAGGGAGCGGCCCTCGCCGCGAGCCGCTGGGTCGGCATGGGCGACAAGAACGCGGTGGACGGGGCCGGGACCGAGGCCATGCGCGAGCTGCTCAACTCGCTCGATATCCGGGGCACGGTGGTCATCGGCGAGGGCGAGATGGACGAGGCGCCCATGCTCTACATCGGCGAGCAGCTCGGCACCGGGCAGCACGAGGTGGACATCGCCGTGGACCCGGTGGAGGGCACGGTCGTCACCGCCAAGGGGCTGCCCAACGGCCTCGCGGTGATCGCCCTTTCCGAGCGGGGCGGGCTGATGCACGCGCCCGACTGCTACATGGACAAGCTCGTCGTGCCGCCCCCCGCCGCCGGGCGCGTGAACCTCGACTGGCCGGTGGAGGCGAACCTCAGCGTCCTGGCCCAGAGTCTCGACCGCGACGTGGAGGACCTGCTCATCACCATCCTCGACCGCGAGCGCCACGCGGACCTGATCCAGAAGGTGCGGGGGGCGGGAGCGCGCGTGAAGCTGATCGGCGACGGGGACGTGGTGGCGAGCCTGGCGGTCGGCGTGCGCGGCACGGGCGTCCACGCGCTGATGGGCTCGGGCGGGGCGCCCGAGGGCGTGCTCAGCGCGGCGGCGATGAAGTGCCTGGGCGCGGAGATCCAGGGCCGCTTCATCGCCGAGGACGACGCGATGCGCGAGCGGTTCCGAACGATGGGCGTCGACGAGGAGCGCGTCTACAAGACGAACGACCTCGCCTCGGGCTCGCAGATCGTCTTCAGCGCGACCGGCATCACCTACGGCGAACTCCTGAACGGGGTGCGCCGCTTCGGCGGTGGAGCCAGGACCCACACCCTCGTCATGGGCTACGCGAGCCGCGTGGTGCGCTTCATCGACTCCGTGCACCTCGAAGACGACGGGGCGCGGGTGACCATCCGGGTCTGAACGTGACCCGCCGCCCCGGGGCTCGGCCCCGAGAAATTCACCGATCATTGAACGTTGAAGAAGGTGGGGCCGGGCGTTAGGGTGGGGCCATGACGAACCCCACTCCGGTCCGCATGACGATCCTCTACTACTCGACCTACGGGACAAACCACCAGATGGCGGAGGTGGCCGCCGAGGCCGCCCGGGAGGCCGGGGCGGAGGTGCGGCTCGTGAAGGCGCGCGAGACGGCGCCGCAGGAGGTCGTGAACGGCCAGGACGCCTGGAAGGCCCAGCAGGAGCGCACGGCGCACGTGCCGGAGGCGACCGCCGCCGACATGGAGAACACGGACGCCATCATGATCAGCACGCCCACCCGCTGGGGCGGCGCGGCGAGCCAGCTCCGGGTGTTCATCGACACGCTGGGCGGGCTGTGGGCGTCGGGGGCGCTCGCCGACAAGACCTTCAGTTGCATGACGAGCGCCCAGAACCCCAACGGCGGGCAGGAGACGACCATCCAGACCCTCTACGTCATGGCGGCGCACTGGGGCGCGATCATCGTGCCGCCCGGCTACACCGACCCCGCGATCTTCGCCTCGGGCGGCAATCCCTACGGCGCGAGCGTCACGGCGAACGGCCAGCCCCTCAGCGAGGAGGACAAGGCCTCCATCCGCCACCAGGCCCGCCGTCAGGTCGAGATCACCCGCAAGCTGAAGGGCTGAGGCGAGGGTCCAGGGACGCGCTCCGGGGAGACCTGGGGCGCGGTTTTCGTCTTAACGAGGAGAGAGGTCGCGGAGGTACGCCCCGCGCGGGTCGGCCTGGGCACGCAGCCCCGCGAAGGGAAGCGTGACCGTCTCCGCACACGCCGCCACGACGTGCGGCAGGCTCGTGGGCGTGAGGGCCAGACCCTCCGGGGTGAGGTGGGCCGTGAGGTCCAGATCGTTGCCCGTCAACACCTCCCGGCACTCGGCGTCCGCCCCGCTGCGGGCGAGGTACAGGGTTCGCAGGCGCGCAGGCGTGAGACTCGGCCAGATCGCCGTGACGGGCACCGGGCGGCCCGTGGCGCGGTCGAGGATCAGGCCCACGTCGAAGCCGTCCGGGTGGGCGCCGCCGCAGTAGTAGCCCGCGTTCTCGAACAGGCTGACGAGGCGGGGGCTGCGGAAGGTGACCCGCGCGCCCAGCACGTAGGCGTCCTCCCCCGCCCCCTCCAGCCCCGCCCGGCAGTCGAGGGCGTTCGCGGCGTGGAGGAGCTGCCGGTCTTGCAGGGCGGCGTCGAGGGCCGGACGCCCACCCACCACGCGCGGATAGCGCACGCCGCTCAGCGCTTCCCGGACGCGGGTGCCCCCCGCCTCCTTCACCCAGGCGCGGTTGAGCTTGAGGAAGGCGAGCGGGTCGGAGGTTCGCAGCCTCCGCAGGCCGGGGGAACCGGGGAGGTTGAGAGGCAGGCGCGTCACGTCCAGGGGGGCGAGGGCGACGGGGAGGGTCCTTCCCCCGTCCGGGCTGGTCCAGCCCCCCCGCAGGCCCCTGCCGTCCCGCTCCAGGCGCAGGCAGCCGGTAACCTTCGTGCCCGAGAGCGTCCAGACCTCCTCCCGCAGGAGCAGGGTCTCCCGCAATCGGGTCGGCACGAGCCCGATATTCACGCCCCGCCGCTCGTAGAAGTACCGGGCCTCCCGCCCGTCCTCCCCCAGACCGAGCCGCAGGGCGACAGGCTGGCCGCCGAGCGTTCCCCGGAAGACCCCCGCCCGGGCCCAGGTTGGCGCACCCGCCTGCCCCTGACAGGAGGCCGGGGCGCCCCGGGCGAGCGCGGACGAGGCCAGCGTCAATCCCACGATCACACCGAGCCTGTTGTGCATGGGGTCAGCGTACCCCCGTCGCCACCGGACCTACCCGCCCCGCACGTCGAAGGTGCCCGAACGCAGGAGCGCCGCCTGACCCTCCCCGAACGGGGTGTGGAGGACGGACCACCGGACGGCGGCCTCCACGTCGTACGCCGCCGCCCGGAACCCGGCCGTCCACCCGTCCCGGCGCAGGTCGAGCAGCGTCCAGCGGGCGCGCGGGTCGCCGTCCACCTGATCGCTCACCGCGCCCGCATTCACGACGAGGGTGTCGCCCACACGCGTTGCGCCGGGACGGTGGGTGTGCCCGCACAAGACGACCTCGGCGGCCAGCGGCTCCACCCGGTCGCGCAGCTCACGGGGCTCGCGGGCGCGGTAAAAGCCCCCGCCCGCCGGGTCCGGCTGCCACACCCACAGCAGGCTGTCCCAGGGGCTCTCCGGCGTGCCGTGACAGGCGAAGAGGGCGCCGTCCAGGGCCCGTGCGCTCAGGGGCAGGGCGGCCAGCCGGGCGAGCAGGGCGGCGTCCACGTGCGCCTCCAGCCACTCGCCGTACAGGCGGCTCAGCGGGGAACGGCGCCCGCCCGGCCACAGCTTTTCCTCGTTGTTGCCGCGCACCTCCAGCGCCCCCGCCGCGGCGAGGTCCGCCTGCATGGCCGCCGCGCGGGCCGGGTCCGCCGAGCCCTCGACCTGATCGCCGAGGTTGACGACGAGATCGGGGGCCGCGGCACGCACCTCCCGCAGCACGGCCTCCAGCGCGAAGGCGTTGCCGTGCACGTCGCCGATGACCGCCACCCTCACCCGGACAGGCTACCTCCCCCGCCCGCTACCATGCGGCCCATGAGCATCCTCCCCGACTGGCGCATCCGCGACCTCGCCCGCGCGGGCATGATCGAGCCCTTCGAGGACCGTCTGGTGCGCACGGCCGAGAACGGGCACGTCATCAGCTACGGCCTGAGCAGCTTCGGCTACGACCTGCGCTGCGCCGACGAGTGGAAGGTCTTCACGAACGCGCACGGCAACACCATCGTGGACCCCAAGGCGTTTGACGAACGGGCTTTTATCGATATTCAAGCGAAAGAAATTATCATTCCACCCAATTCTTTCGTTCTAGCCCGCAGCTTGGAATATATGCGAATTCCAAGTAGTATTATGGTCGTAGCTTTGGGAAAATCAACATACGCACGTTGCGGTATCGTCGCAAACGTAACGCCTTTGGAGCCCGGCTGGGAAGGATATGTCACCCTCGAATTCAGCAACACGACACCCCTTCCTGCCAAGATGTACGCGAACGAAGGTTGTGTGCAGCTCCTCTTCTTCGAGGGCGAGCGGCCCGAGGTCACGTACGGAGACCGGGGCGGCAAGTACCAGAAGCAGACCGGCGTGACCCTGCCGCGCCTGTGACCCGCCCCGTCCCTTAACGTCCGCTGGGATTTTTCTCCTCCGGCCGCGCGGCCCACGTGACAGGCTGCCCCCATGCCAGACAAGGACGACAAGAACAAGGGCCACACCAGCCAGCCCGGCGAGTACGAGCGCAACAAGCAGGAGGTCCACGAGCGCGACAAGGGCGGCAAGCCCTCCTTCAAGGGGGCCAACGACCGAGAGGCGGGGGGTGCTCGCAACACCGAGCACGACGGGCATAAGGAGAAAAAGGACGTGGAGGAGGCCCGCAGCGTTCCCGCGAGCCAGCAGGGCTGAGGTGAAGGGCCGTTCGGGGGCCGGGCCGGGGGTCCGGCCTCCTCGCCTGGAGCGGGGACCGGAGGCTGGCGGTCCCCCCACCCCCAGCCTCCTCGCCCTCGCCGCCCTGTTCGTGGGCGCGGGGGCGCTGCACGTTCTGAGGCCCGGGCCCTTCGACCGGATCGTGCCGCCGTGGGTCCCCATGTCCCCGCGCACGGCCACCCTCGTGAGCGGCGCGGCGGAGATCGCGGGCGGGCTGGGATTGCTGCACCCCGCCACGCGCCCCGCCGCCCGAGTGGGCCTGCTCGCGCTGCTCGTCGCCGTGTTTCCGGCGAACGCGGGGATGGCGTGGAACGCGGAGCGGTTTCGGCCCCTGCCCGAGTGGGCGTTGTGGGCCCGGTTGCCCCTCCAGCCTCTGCTGATGGTGCTCGTGTGGAGGGCGGGGAGGACGACCTAACCCACCCGCAACTCCTCCAGCGCGGCGCGGAAGGCGGCGGGAAGCCCGGTCGGTCGGCGGGTCTCCCGGTCCACGTAGACGTGGACGAAGTGGCCCTGGGCGCAGGCCGTGTCCTCCCCCTCCCGGAAGACGGCGAGTTCGTAGCGAACGCTGCTGCGCCCCAGGTGCGCCACCCGCACACCCACGCTGAGGGTCTCGGGGAAGGCGGCGGGGGCGAAAAAGACGCAGCCCGTCTCGACGACGAGGCCGATCACCCCGCCCCCCTGCACGTCGAGCGCCCCACGGGAGGCGAGGTAGGCGTTCACGGCAGTGTCGAAATAGGCGTAGTAGGTGACGTTGTTGACGTGGCCGTACACGTCGTTGTCGGCCCAGCGGGTCGGGGTCGGGTGGTGGTGCGGATACGCGGCGCGCGCTGCGGGGGTGGACCGGGCCATGCGCCGAGCCTAGGGCAAAGCGACCCAGGGAGCATCGACGCCCCCCTCCGGGCCAGGCGAAAAGACGCCGAACACTCCGGCATCTTCCCGTCGGTGGCCGGGGCGGCAGGGGTCAGGAGGGGTCGGCCTTCCTCCCCCCGGTGGGGCGGGAAACCGTCAGGGAGGAGCTGAACACCCCCAGGCGCGGCAGCACCCAGCGGTCGAGGCCCCACCACCCGGCCACCCGCCAGCCGAGCACCAGCCACGTCGCCAGGATGAACAGGACGGGGTTGGTCGAGAGGGTGCCCGCCAGCAGGAAGTTCGCGTTCATCAGCCCGCCGAAGAAGGCGGCGAGGCCCGTCAGCAGGCCCAGGACCAGCGCGAGGCCGACCGCGACTTCACCGAGGGCCACGAGGTACGAAAACAGCGTGGCGTTCGGCAGCGCGACATTCTCGATGAACCACGCGTACCATCCCGAGACCGAGGGACGCTCCCCGCCCGCCCGCTCCAAGGCGCCGCGCAGGAAGCCGGTGATGGCCGTGCCCGCCTGAGACCCTACCCAGGCGGAGTCGGTGACCTTGTGCCAGCCCGCCTCCAGCCACTGCCACCCCACGTAGATGCGGATGAGTGCCCAGAGGGGAGCGAGGCGCGTGTCGGCGAAGAGCAGGCGGGAGAGCCAGGGTTCATTCACGGTGCGAACCGAAGTGGTCGTCATGGCGGGCTCCTTTGGGGGGCAAGGTCCCCAGCCGGATCGTCCCGCCGCCCCATTACCGCAGCGTTACGGGCCATGTGACGTCCCCTCGCTAGACTGCACCCATGGACAAGATGGTGATCACGGCGGCCAGGCGCACGCCGATTGGAAGCTTTCTGGGCAGCCTCGCCGAGGTGAGCGCCGCCGACCTCGGCGTGACGGTGGCGAGGGCAGTCTTGGAGGGCGTGCCCGGGGACGACGTGGCGGACGTGATCGTCGGGAACGTGTTGCAGGCCGGGCAGGGCATGAACGTCGCCCGGCAGATCGCCGTGAAGGCGGGGCTTCCCGAGCACGTCCCGGGACTGACGGTGAACCGGGTGTGCGGCTCCGGGCTCCAGGCCGTCATCTCCGCCGTGCAGGGCCTGCGGTCCGGCGACGGCAGGCTCTACCTCGCGGGCGGCACCGAGAGCATGAGCCGCTCTCCCCACCTCCTCCCCCGGTCCCGGCAGGGCCACCGGCTGGGGCACGCTCAGCTCGTCGATTCCATGCTCTCCGAGGGCCTGACCGACGCCTTCCATGACGTGCACATGGGCGTCACCGCCGAGAACATCGCCACCCAGTGGAAGCTCAGCCGCGAGGAGCAGGACGCCTTTGCGCTGGACACCCAGCGCCGCGCCGCCCGGGCCATCGAGCTCGGGCACTTCAAAGACGAGACCGTGCCCGTCGAGGTGCCGGGCAAGAAGGGGCCGACCCTCTTCGACACCGACGAATACCCGCGTGCCACGACGCTGGAGGCCCTCGCGGGGCTCAGGCCCGCCTTCAGGAAGGACGGCACGGTGACCGCCGGGAACGCGAGCGGCCTGAACGACGGGGCGGCGATGCTGACCGTGACGACGGGGGAATACGCGGGGGCGAACGGGCTGCCGGTGCTCGCCGAGATCGTCAGCTACGCGGCGGTCGGGGTCGATCCGGCGATCATGGGGATCGGCCCGGCCAGGGCTGTTCCCATCGCCCTGGAGAAGGCGGGGATGACGCTGGCGGACGTGGACCTGCTGGAACTGAACGAGGCCTTCGCGTCGCAGAGTCTCGCCGTGATCCGGGACCTGGGGGTGAACCCCGCACGGGTGAACCTGACGGGCGGGGCGATTGCGCTGGGGCATCCCATCGGCGCGTCGGGGGCGCGGGTGCTGACCACCCTGATCCATACCCTGCGGCGCGAGGGCAAGGAGACGGGCGTCGCCAGCCTGTGCATCGGGGGCGGGATGGGCATCGCGATGGTGGTGCGGGTGAGGTGAGGGGCGGGGTCCTCTCCCCCTAGCATGACCCCATGACCCACCCCTCCCCCGAACGGGCCCTTTTCGCCGCCCTCCAGACGAACGACGAGGGGAATGTCCGCGCGTTGCTCGACCACGACCCCGAGCTCCTGCGCGCCGTCAGCCCGCTGGGCGTCTCCCCCGTCCTCTTCGCCACGTACTACGGGAAGCACGACCTGACCCGGCTGCTGATCGAGCGGATGCGGAAGGCGGGCGTGCCCCTCACCGTCTTCGAGGCCGCCGCGACGGGGGAACTCTCCGCCCTGCGTGAACACCTTGACGCCCAGCCCGACCTCGTGGACGCCAGCAGCCCCGACGGTTTCACGCCCCTCGGTCTCGCCGCCTTCTTCGGGCGGGGGGAGGTTGCCGCCGAATTGCTCGCGCGGGGCGCGGACGTGAACCGGACGAGCACGAACGCGATGGGGGCCCGGCCCCTCCACTCCGCCGTGGCGGGGGATCACACCGCCCTCGCCCTTCGCCTGATCGCGTCGGGAGCGGACGTCCAGGCCTCCCAGCACGGCGGCTTCACGCCCCTGCTCGGTGCGGCGCAGAACGGGAATGCCGTGCTGGTGGGGGCGCTGCTCGCGGCGGGGGCGGACCCGGGAGCACGGACGGAGGGCGGGAGGGGCGCGGCGGACCTCGCCCGCGAGGAGGGGCACGGGAAGGTCCTGGCGATTCTGAGCGGGGCCGGGCACGACGCTGAAGAAAGCCGGAATGCGCCGCCCGCCCGGGGGGAGAACACTGGGCCCATGACGAACAACGGCGACGGACGGCGGATCGACGCCCCTCCCGGCCCTCCCACCGGGGAGCCAGTCAACGAATTGACGGGGCGACCCGACGACCACACGGGCTACCAGGCCCCCGATCCCAAGGACACCTCCCAGCCCTTCTACACGAGCACGCCCGCCGAGGACCGGGTAAGCAGTTCCAACGAGAGCAGGTACGAGCCCGTGGAGATGCCCGACCCCAAGGCGGTGACCGGGCAGTTCGACCACCTCGCCACCCGCGATCCGGAGGCGATGGAACACCGCCTTCAGGCCCCCGAGTTCGCGGGCGCCCAGACGGTGGGCACCGGCCTCGACAGCGCCGTCCTCGACGCCACGGTTCCCGCAGGCCTCGGCGTGAACGCCAGCCTCCTGACCGTCTCCGAGCGCAGGCAGGAGGCCATCGACCCCAACCCCGGCTACACGCCCCCCGCCCAGGAGGTCCCTCCCCACCTCGGCTCCACCCCCGGCGACCTCCCCCCCGGCGTCCGCCCCGAGGTGCAGGAAGCCGTGCAGGGCGACGGCGACCCCAAAGACTCGTAAGTCCCCACCCAAAGCCAAACCCCCGCCACTCGGACGGGGGCTTTTTGCTGGCCGCTCCTCTCTACAGGCTGATCAGGAACGGGTCCTCCAGCGTCTCACAGATCGCCCGCACGAAGCGTGCGGCGTCGGCCCCGTCGATCAGGCGGTGGTCGTACGTCAGCGAGAGGGGGAGCATGTTGCGGGGCTCGAAACTGCCCGTCTCCTTGTTCCACACGGGCTCGAAGCCGCCGCGCGAGACGCCGAGGATGGCGACTTCCGGCGCGTTCACGATGGGCGTGAAGGCGTGGCCGCCGATCCCGCCGAGGTTGGAGATGGTGAAGGTGGCCCCCTGCATCTCGCCCGGGCTCAGCTTGCGCTCGCGCGCCTTGCCCGCCAACTCGTTCAGCTCCAGCACGATCTCGGTGATGCTCTTGCGGTCGGCGTCCTTGAGCACGGGGACGAGCAGGCCCTGGGGCGTGTCCACCGCCACGCCGAGGTTCACGTAATCCTTGTAGACGACCTGCTGCGCGGCGAGATCGAGCGAGGCGCCAAACTTGGGGTATTTGCGCAGCACGTTCGCCACGACCTTCATCAGGATGTGGGTCATCGTGAGCTTGCCGCCCGCCTTCTCGACCCGTGCCCCGAACTGACGCCGCGTTTCCTCCATGCGGGTCACGTCCGCCTTGTCGAAGTGCGTGACCATCGGAATCGTCGTCCACGAGGTCGTCATGGAGCGGATCGTCGCCTTGCGGATGCCGCTCATGTCCTCGCGGCGCACGGTGCCCCACTTCTCGAAATTGGGCAGGGGAGCGGCGGCAGCGGCGGGCGCCTGGGCCGGGGCCGCCGGAGCGGGGGCGGGTTGGGCAGGAGACGGAGCCGGGGCGGGCTGGGGGGCAGGCGCCTTCGCCGCCGCGCTCTGCCGCACGTCCTCCTCGCTGATGCGTCCGGCGGTTCCGGTGCCCTGCACGTTCCGCAGGTCCACCCCCAACTCGCGGGCCAGGCGCCGCACGCTGGGCGAGGCGGGGAGGACCGGGCGACCGTCGAAGGTGGGCGGCGTCGGCGAGGTCGTGGCGACCGTCGGCCCCGGCGTGGCGGCCTGCTCCTTCTGCGCCTCCACCTGGGCCTGCGCGACCCGGTTCGCGGTGTTCGGGTCGTCGGCCACGGCGGAGCTGTCGGGCTCGGCGGCGGGGCCGACCACGCCGGGCGAGTCGCTCATCTGGGCGGTGCTGTCCTGACCGGGGGCAGGCTGGGCGGGGGCAGAAGATGCCCCTCCCGCCAGCGTCAGGATGACTCCACCCACGCTCAGGGAGTCGCCTACCTTCACCCGCACGTCCTCCACCGTCCCGGCGGCGTTCGCGGGCACCTCGACCACGGCCTTGTCCGTCTCGATCTCGATGACGGGTTGGCCTTCGGTGAGGGTGTCACCCGCCTTGACGAGGACCGTGACGACCGTGCCCTGCTCGATGTTATCGCCCACGTCGGGGAGGGTGATCTGGGCGCCGCCCCCTTCACCGCCCGTCCCTTCGGAAGCTCCGGTCGGCTGCCCGGCCTGTTCTTTTTGCGCGTCCACCTGGGCCTGCGCCACGCGGTTCGCGGTGCCGGGGTCGGCGGCGACCGTGGGGGCTTCCGGCTCAGCGGCGGGGGCAGTCGGGGCGCTCGCGGCAGGAGCGGCGTCACCGACCGCCAGAGTCAGAATCGTGCCGCCCACGGGCACGGTGTCGCCGACCTTCACGCCGACGCTCTCGACCGTGCCGCCCTGGCTGGCCGGAACCTCGACGACGGCCTTGTCGGTCTCGATCTCGATGATGGGCTGGCCCTCGGTGATGCTGTCACCGGGGTTGACGAGGACCGTCACGACGGTGCCCTGCTCGATATTGTCTCCCACGTCGGGGAGTTTGATTTCGGTCGCCATGCTGGACGCTCCTTGGAAAACGCTGGAAAGTGCGGGCGGAACAGGGAAAGGAGCTGTGAGCCCCGAGCCGGGGGCCGCTGCGCCCCCATCTTGCTCACAGCTCCGGGGTCTGGGCTTTCCTTAACCCTTAACGCACCGCCGGATTCATCCGCTCGGGGTCGATGCCCAGCTCCGTGATCGCCTTCTGCACCACGTCTCCCTTCACCTGCCCGTCCCGCTGGAGGGCGTACAGGGTGGCGAGGACGATGTGGTTCGCGTCCACCTCGAAGAAGTCACGCAACTCCTCTCGGGCCTCCGAGCGACCGAAGCCGTCGGTCCCCAGCGTCCACAGCTTGCGGTCGAGGTGCCCGTTCAGGCCGTCGGCACCCAGCTTCACGTAATCGCTCACCGAGATCAGGACGCCGGGGGCGTTCTCCTTGCTCAGTTGCGAGGCGACGTAGCTGACCTGCGGCTTCTCGGTCGGGTGCAGCATGTTGTGGCGCTGGACCGCCAGGGCCTCCTGGTGGAGTTCCTTGTAGCTCGTCACGGACCACACGTCGGCGGCGACCCCGTAGGCTTCGAGCTTCTGCACCGCCTCCAGCGCCGCACCCATCGCCGGACCGCTGGCAAGAATCTGGGCCTTCAGCTTGGCCTTCTTGTTCGCGCTCGCCTGGAAGCGGTACATGCCCCGGACGATGCCGTCACGAATCTCCTCGTGGCTGCGCCCGTCCTCCGGCATGGCGGGCTGGACCTCGTTCTCGTTGTCGATGGTGACGTAGTAGAACTCGTCGATCCCGTCCACGTACATCCGCTGGATGCCGCGCTCCACGATCACCGCGAGTTCGTAGGCGAAGGCCGGGTCGTACACCTTGAGGGTGGGCACCACATACGCCTGGAGGAGGCTGTTGCCGTCCTGGTGCTGGAGGCCCTCACCCGCCAGGGTGGTGCGGCCCGCCGTCGCCCCGAACAGGAACCCGCGGGCCCGCTGGTCGGCGGCGGCCCACACCAGATCGCCGATGCGCTGCATCCCAAACATCGAGTAGAAGACGTAGAAGGGGATGGTCGGCACCCCGTGGTTCGCGTAGCTCGTCGCGGCGGCGATCCAGGAGGCCATCGCGCCGTCTTCCGTGATGCCTTCCTCCAGCATCTGCCCGTCCACGCTCTCCTTGTAGGCCATCAACGACCCGGCATCGACCGGCTGGTACGTCTGCCCGCGCGGCGAGTAGATGCCGATGCGCGGCACGAGCGCGTCCATGCCGAAGGTCCGCGCCTCGTCGGGCACGATGGGCACGATGTACTTACCGATGCCTTTGTCGCGCAGCAGCTTGGAGATGACCTGCACGGCGGCCATCGTGGTGCTGACCGCGCGGCCCTTGCTTCCGGCGGCGAATTCCTCGTAGAACTCGCCCGTCGGCACCGTGGGGTGCGGGTAGTCCACGATCCGCTCGGGCACGAAGCCGCCCAGCGCGGCCCGGCGCTCCAGCGCGTACTTGACCTCGGGCGAGTCGGGACCGGGGTTGTAGAAGTCGAGGTGTTCGACCTGCTCGTCGGTGAGGGGCAGCTCCAGCAGGTCGCGCAGGTTCTTCAGGGCGTCGAACTCCAGCTTCTTGACCTGGTGGGCGACGTTGCGCGCCTGCGCCGTCTCCCCCAGCCCGTAGCCCTTCACCGTGCGCGCGATGATGACGGTCGGGCTGCCCCGGTGCTCGGTCGCCGCCTTGTACGCCGCGTAGATCTTCTTGACATCGTGGCCGCCGCGGTTGAGCAGTTCGAGGTCGGCGTCGGTCCACCCCTCGATGAGAGATTGGAGTTCGGGCGTGTTGAAGAACTTCTCGCGCAGCTCCCTGCCCCCGAAGGCCGCGTACCGCTGCGACTCGCCGTCCACCAGCTCCTCGAACCGCTTGACGATGGCGCCGTTGTAATCCTTGGCGAGCAGCTCGTCCCACTTCGAGTCCCAGACGACCTTGATGACGTTCCAGCCCGCCCCCCGGAAGAGCGCTTCGAACTCCTGAATGACCTTGGAGTTGGCGCGCACCGGCCCGTCGAGGCGCTGGAGGTTGGCGTTGAGCACGAAAACGATGTTGTCGAGGTTCTCGTAGGCGGCAAATCGGAGAGCGCCGGTGCTCTGGGGCTCGTCCATCTCGCCGTCGCCCAGGAAGGCCCAGACCTTCGCGTCGCCCTTCTCGCGCAGGCCCCGGTTTTCGAGGTACTTGATGAAGCGGGCCTGGTAGATCGCCTGGATGGGCCCGAGCCCCATGCTGACGGTCGGGAACTCCCAGTAGTCGGGCATCAGCCAGGGGTGGGGGTAGCTGCTGAGGCCGGTGCCATCCGGGCTGAGTTCGCGGCGGAAGTTGTTCAGCCGCGCCTCGCTGAAGCGGCCCTCCAGGTAGGAGCGGGCATAGATGCCGGGGCTCGCGTGCCCCTGGAAGAAGATCAGGTCGCGGCTGACGCCCGCCCCGTGTCCGCGGAAGAAGTGGTTGAAGCCGACTTCCAACAGTTCGGCGCTGCTCGCGTAGGTGGCGAGGTGTCCGCCGATGCCGTCCGACTTCTTGTTCGCCTTGACGACCATCGCCACGGCGTTCCAGCGGATGATGTTGCGGATGCGCCGTTCGAGTTCCAGGTCGCCGGGGTACTCGGGCTGTTGATCGGCGTCGATGGTGTTGATGTACGGCGTGTTCTGCTTGAACTGGATGGGCGCCCCGTGGAAGTAGGCGTAGTGGTCGAGGTCCTCCAGAAGCTGCGCCGCCCGGTCGTCGCCCGCGTGGGCAAAGACGTACGCGAGCGAGTCGAGCCACTCCTGCGTCTCCACGGTGTTGAGCTGGTCGCGTTCCTGCGGCGACAGGCCTGCGCGCGGCGGCAATTTTGTCATGCGGGTAGTCTATGCTCCCGGATTCACCCCTTCCAACAAGGCAAAACCCAATCATTCACCACTCCGGTTGGTGGGTTGGATCACCTGGGGTAGGCTGGTGCGGGAAGAAGCCCTCGCCACTCAACCACCCGCCCCCAAAGGTCACCCCGCATGGAACTCCGCCACCTCCGCCACTTCGTTGCCCTCGCCGAGGAGGAACACTTCGGGCGGGCCGCCGAGCGCGTCTTCGTGGTGCAACAGGCGCTGTCGAACTCGATCCGCAACCTGGAGGACGAGGTGGGCGTGCCGCTCGTGCTGCGGACGACGCGGCGGGTGCAGCTCACCCCGGCGGGCCGGGAGTTCCTGATCGGCGCGCGGGAGACGCTGGCGCAGGCGGCGCAGACGGTCGAGCGGGCGCGGCGGGCGGCGCGGGGCGAGGTGGGGCACCTGACGGTCGGCTTCGTGAGCGGGCTGGCCTTCGGCGGCCTGCCAGAGATCGTGCGTTCCTTCCGCGAAGCTTTCCCGAACGTCAGCGTGGAGCTGCGCGAGCTGACCGCCCAGGAGCAGGAGGCGGCGTTGCGCGGCGGCCAGATCGAACTCGGCCTGATGCTGCTGCCCGTGCGCGACCCGGGGCTCGACTCGCGTCCCCTCTGGCGTCAGCCCCTCGTCGCCGCGCTGCCCTCCGGACATCCCCTGGCCCGCAAGCGCCGCCTGAAGATCGGGGACCTCGCGGGGGAGCGTTTCGTCTTCTTCCCCCGCCACCTGCGCGCCACCTACTTCGATCAGGTCATGCGCTGGTGTGCCTCCTCCGGCTTCACGCCCAACGTGGTGCAGGAGGCCATCGAGATTCCCACCCTGCTTTCCCTCGTGGCGGCGGGCATCGGCGTCTTCCTGCCCATCGAGTTCTTCAGCCGCCTCGCCCTGCCCGGCGTGGTCTACCGACCGCTGGAGGACGCCCCGGTGGTGGAGATCGTCGCGGTGTGGAGAAGGGAGGCAGGAAGGGACCCGACGCTGCGGGCCTTCCTGACGGTGGCGCGGGAGGCGCTGGAGAAGGGAGAGGGAGCATAGTCCTTCCGGCCTATAGGCGGCGGGGCCCAGGCTCCTTACCCTGCGGCCTATGCGGCGTGTCCTCGTCGTCGGCTGCCCCGGTGCGGGCAAAAGCACCTTCGCCCGGGGGCTGGCCGTGCGGACGGGCCTCCCCCTCACACATCTGGATGAGCTGTACTGGCACCCGGGCTGGAGGCGAGTGGAGCCGTCCCTGTGGCACAGGCGGCTGCAAAAGGCTCTCGGCGAAGAGGCTTGGATTCTCGACGGCAACTTTTCGACCACCCTGCTGGAGCGGGCGTACCGGGCGGACACGGTGTTCTTCCTGAGGCCGCCCCGCCGGGTGTGTCTGTGGCGGGCCTTCTGGCGAGAGGCGCTGGGAAGGCACCTCCACGGCGACCACCCCGCGAAGTGGCCCTCCCGTGCCCTCCTGCTGGACATCTGGCAGTTTCAACCCCAGGCCGACTGGCAGCTCGCGCAACTGCGGACGGTGCCGGGACTGAGGGTGAAGGTGCTGCACAGCGACGCCGATATGGCGGTGGCTGGGCTGATCTCCGTCACCCCGCTCCTCCTTCACCCAGCCGCAACACCTCCTCCCCACCCTTCCCCCTGACTACGTTTTCAGCGTAAAATAAAAGGATGCTACGGGTAAAGTCCGACTTTACGCCCTCCGGAGACCAGCCGACCGCCATTCGCAGTCTGGTGGACGGCCTGGAGTCGGGCCTGCGCTTCCAGACGCTGCTCGGCGCGACGGGCACGGGCAAGACCTACTCGATGGCGAAGGTCATCGAGGAGACGGGCCGCCCCGCGCTGATCATGGCCCCCAACAAGATTTTGACCGCCCAGCTCGCCGCCGAGTTCCGCGAGTTCTTCCCCGACGCGGCGGTCGAGTTCTTCATCTCCTACTACGACTACTACCAGCCGGAAGCCTACGTCCCCGGCAAGGACCTCTTCATCGAAAAGGACGCCTCCATCAACCAGGAGATCGAGCGGCTGCGGCACTCCACCACCCGCAGCCTCCTCACCCGCCGGGACACCATCGTGGTCGCGTCGGTGTCGTGCATCTACGGCCTGGGGGACCCCGCCGAGTACCGGGCGCTGAATCTGATCCTGAAAGTGGGCGAGAAGGTGAGCCGCGACGAGATTCTGGGCCGCCTTGTGACTATGCAGTACGAGCGCAACGACCTCGAGATGGCGCCGGGCCGCTTCCGCGCCAAGGGCGACACGGTGGAGGTCTGGCCGAGCTACGACGAACAGCCGCTGAGGGTCGAACTGTGGGGCGACGACGTGGACCGCATTCAGGTCGTGCATCCGGTGACGGGCGACAAGCTGGCTGACCTCGACGCCACCATCGTCTATCCGGCCAAGCACTACGTCTCCAGCGCGGGGAACATCGAGCGGGCCATCGTGACGATCCAGCAGGAGCTGGACGAGCGGCTCGAATATTTCAAGAGTGTCGGCAAGCTGCTCGAAGCCCAGCGGATCAAGGAGCGGACCCTCTACGACCTGGAGATGCTCAAGGTGCTGGGCTACTGCTCGGGCATCGAGAACTACTCGCGGCACATCGACGGACGCACTCCCGGGGCCACGCCGTACACCATGCTCGACTACTTCCCGGACGACTTCGTGACCTTCATCGACGAGTCGCACGTGACGGTGCCACAGATCGGCGGGATGGCGAACGGCGACCGGGCCCGCAAGCAGACGCTGGTGGACTACGGCTTCCGCCTGCCCAGCGCGATGGACAACCGCCCGCTGAACTTCCAGGAGTTCCTGGAGAAGACCGGGCAGACCGTCTTCGTCTCCGCCACCCCCGGCCCCTTCGAGCGCGAGGTGAGCGACGGCGTGGCCGACCAGATCATCCGCCCGACCGGGCTGGTGGACCCACCCGTCACCGTCAGCCCGATCAAGGGCCAGATCGAGGACCTGCTGGGCCGGGTGCGCGCGCGGGCGGCGAAGGGGGAGCGCACCCTCGTCACGACCCTGACGAAGCGGATGGCGGAGGACCTGACCGAATACATGCTCGAAAAGGGAGTCCGGACCCGCTACATGCACTCGGACATCGACTCGGTGGAGCGGCAGGTCATCATCCGCGACCTGCGGCTGGGGCACTACGACGTGCTGGTGGGCATCAACCTGCTGCGCGAGGGGCTGGACCTGCCGGAGGTGTCGCTCGTCGCCATTCTCGACGCGGACAAGCCGGGGTTCTTGCGCAGCGAGCGGGCGCTGATCCAGACCATCGGGCGGGCGGCGCGCAACCTGAACGGCGAGGTTGTGCTGTACGCCGACGAGATGACGCCCGCGATGAGAAGCGCGATGGACGAGACGGCCCGCCGCCGCGAGAAGCAGATCGCGTACAACGAGGCGCACGGCATCACGCCCACCACGGTCGTCAAGGGAGTGCGCAACGTGATTCGCGGGGAGGAAACGCCCGACGAGATCAGTTCCGAGAGCGTCGGCGACGACCGTGACGCCCTGACCGCCCAGCTCACCGAACTCGAACTCGACATGTGGCAGGCGTCCGAGGACCTCGACTTCGAGCGGGCCGCGAGCCTGCGTGACCAGATTCGCGCCATCGAGGCGAGACTTCAGGGCAAGGAGTTCAAGCAGGCGACGGTGCCGGGACAGAAGGTGCGCAGGAAGGGGCGGCGGTAGGACCACAGACCACCCGCAAGCCCACGGGGCCACTCCATCCCACCGGAGCGGCCCCGTGTTCTGCCTGACGTTCAGTGCAAGACCCGCCCTCCCTCCTCCGCCCCGTCCACCTCGCGCCGCTGCGCCGGAAGCACGAGGTTGGCGACGATCCCGACGACGGCGGCGAGGGCCATGCCGGAAAGCGTCAGGGTCGTCCCGCCCACCGCGATGGGAAAGGCCGCCCCGCCCAGCCCCAGCACCAGGATCAGGCTGACCACGATCAGGTTGCGCGAGTGCGCGAAGTCGATCCGCGCCTCGGCCAGGGTGCGGATGCCCACGGAAGCGATCATCCCGAAAAGGAGGATGGACACGCCGCCCAGCACACCCGCTGGCAGACTCTGCAACACGGCGGCGAGCTTGGGCGAGCAGCCGAAGAGGATGGCGAACACGGCCCCGATCCGCAGCACGGCGGGGTCATAGACGCGGGTGAGGGCCAGCACGCCCGTGTTCTCCGCGTAGGTGGTCGCCGCCGGGCCGCCGAGCGCGGCGCTGCTCATGTTGGCGATGCCGTCCGCGAAGAGGGTGCGGCTGAGCCCCGGGTTTTGCAGGAAGTTCTGCCCGACCACCCGCCCGTTGACGATCACGTCCCCCACATGCTCGATAAAGGTCACGACGGCGACCGGCGCGATGATGGCGACCGCCCGCCAGTCGAGGGTCGGGGCGTGGAAGTCCGGCAGGCCGAGCGGGGGCGCGGCGCGGATGGCCGCGAGGGCGTCCGGGGTCACCTGCCCGGCGGCGAGCGCGACGAGGTACCCGACGACCACGCCGACCAGAATCGGGATCATGCGGAAAAGGCCGCGCCCGAACACGCTGGCGACCACGGCGGCGAGGAGGGTGGCGAGGGCCAGCCACCAGTTCGTCTTCGCCTGGCCCACCGCCACGTTCGACAGCCCCAACCCGATCACGATGATGACGGGGCCGGTGACGACGGGCGGGAACACCTGCAAGAGGCGGTTCGTGCCAAACCACTTCACCAGCCCGCTGAAGAGCAGGTACATCGCCCCGGCGGCGATCAGCCCGCCCGCCGCCGCACCCGGCCCGAATTCCCTGACGACCAGGGTGGTGGGCGCGATAAAGGCGAAGCTCGACCCCAGGAAGATGGGCACCCGCCCGCCCGTGAGGAGGTGGAAGATCAGGGTGGCGACCCCCGCGCCGAAGAGGGCCACGCTGGGCGAGAGGCCGACGAGGATGGGCACGAGGACGGTCGCGCCGAACATGGCGATGGAATGCTGGAGGCCCAGCACGAGGCGGCGCTCCGGGCGAGTCGGCGCGGAGGGCGGGGCGGGGTCGGCAGTCTGGGTCATGGGGCCTCCAGTGGGCGAGCATAGCCCCTGCCGATTCGGGGCAGAGGCGGGCGGGCTGGACGTGAGGCCGGGCACCGCGACCCCGGGCACGCTACGCTGGCGGGCATGACGGGCATCAATCCCAAGGGGGACCTGATCGCGCGCCTCGCGGCGCTGGGGCTGGGCACGCCGACCTTCGACGCCACCTCGGAGGGCCCGCCCCACGACCTCACCTTCCACGCGACGGTGACGGCGGCGGGCCGCGTGCTGGGCGAGGGCGAGGGCCGCAGCAAACGCGAGGCCGAGCGCGCGGCGGCGGAGGCGGCCCTGGCGGCGCTGGACGCCGGGCCGGGAACAGCGGAGGGAAGCGGCGCGTGGCCCATCTACGCCCCCGTCCTCGCCGAGGCGCTGGAGGTGGCCCTCGAACTCGCGGACGATGACGCCGCGCTCGACGACGTGCGCCGCGAGGCCGCCCGCCTCTACCGCGACCTCCTCGCCGACCTCGGGCACGGGCCGGGGGAAGGGTGAGCCTCAAGCTCCCCACCCGCCCGGCGGGCGTCCTGTTCGACATGGACGGCGTGCTCATGAGCAACAACCCCTGGCACCGTCAGGCCTGGCAGGAGGTCGCCGCCGAGTTGCTCGGCCTGACGCTCAGCCCCCACGACCTCGACACCAAGGTGGACGGCGGGCGCAACCCCGAGATCATCGAGCGGCTGACCGGAAAGGCACCCGACGCGGACCTGGCGATGCGTTTCCACGTCGCCAAGGAGACCCGTTACCGGGACCTGGCGCGCGGGCAGCTCCGGGAAGTCGCGGGCCTGGGCGAGTACCTGAACGCGCTGGAGGAGCGCGGCGTCCCCTTCGCCCTCGTCACCAGCGCGGACGCCGTGAACGTCGAGTTCGGCATGGAGGCGCTGGGCGTCGGGCACCGCTTCGGGCCGCGCGTGCTGGGCGAACACGTCACGCGCGGCAAGCCCCACCCCGAGCCCTTCGAGCGGGGGGCGGCGCTGCTCGGCCTCGATCCTAAAGACTGCCTCGCCCACGAGGACGCGGTGAATGGGGTCAGGAGCGCGGCGGGCGCGGGCTGCACGGTCGTGGCGCTGACGACGACGGCTTCCTCCGAGGTCCTGCTCGCGGCGGGGGCGACGGTGACCGTTCCCGACTTCACCCGCTGGCGCGAATGGCTGGCTTGAAGGTCCAGCTTTGAAGGGCGCCGACGCCGAGGACCGGGCCGCCGCGTATCTGCAAGCCCTGGGGCGGGAGGTCGTGGCCCGCAACTACCGTATGCCGGGTGGGGAGATCGACCTGATCACCCGCGAGGGCGAGACGCTCGTCTTCACCGAGGTCCGGCAGCGGAAGAACGCCCGCTTCGGGGGCGCCGCCGAGAGCGTCACCGCGCGCAAGCTCGCCCTGATGCACCGCGCCGCCCTGACCTACCTCACCCGCGAGCATGGCCGCGACGACCTCCCCTGCCGCCTGGAGGTGCTGACCATCGACGGCGCGGCGCAGACGGGGAGGGTCACGCTGATCCCGCTGGACGGCGCGTAGCCGGGGCTACCAGTTCACCATCGAGTCCCGGAGAATCTGCGCCAGATCGTCTCCACTCGGAACCTTCGGCGCGACGGCGAGGAGGCGCTGCTGCTTGAGGGCCCCCTCTACCAGCGCGGGGATGTCGGCCTCGGCGTACCCGAGTTCGCGCACGCCGCTCGGCGCCCCCACGTCGCGCATCAGCGAGATCAGGGCGTTCGGCAACGCTTCCCGGTCGTCCGGGCTGTACGCCTCGCCCGTCAGGAAACTCGCGGCCCGCACGTGCTTTTCCGGATCGGCGTCGAAGGTGAAGCGGAAGGCGGCGGGGGCGGTCACGATCACGGAGAAGCCGTGGGGCACGAAGACCTTCCCGCCGGGGTAGCCGGGGTGGCGGTAGACGTGCCTGAGGCCCGCCAGCGGGTACGCGCACGCGTGCGGGATGTGGACGCCCGCCGAGCCGAAGCCGACCCCCGCCATCGTCGCGCTCAGCATCATGAAGCCGCGCGCCTCCACGTCGTCCGCGTCGTGAACAGCTCGGCGCAGGTACTCGCCCCCGTAGCGGATCGCCTGCGCGGACCAGAGGTCGGCGACCGGATTGCTCCCCTGATAGGGCGGGCGGTCGTCGGGACTACCGGGCCGGGGGCGGCTGGTGTACGGGCGGCCCAGGAAGCTCTCGGCAGCGTGGCACACCACGTCCAGCCCCGCCGAGGCGATGACGGCCCCCGGCGCCGAGCGGGTGAGTTCCGGGTCCACGATGGCCTGTGTCGGGCGCATGGTGCGGTGGCTGATGCCGGTCTTGATGCCCAGTTCCGGCAGGTCGAGGATCGCCACCGTCGTCGCCTCGGAGCCCGAGCCCGCGGTCGTCGGGAGGGCGAGGAGGGGGCGCAGGGGCGAGGGCGGTTTTCTGCCGCCGCCGACGGGCGGATTCACGTAGTCCATGATCTCGCCGCCGTGGGTGGTGAGGAGGTTGGCGACCTTCGCCGTGTCGATGGCGCTGCCCCCGCCGATGGCGACGAAACCGTCCGGGTTGGCCTCGCGCGCGGCCGCCACCGCCCGGTTTAACGCGTCCAGGCTCGGCTCGGTCTCCACGTCGTCCCACTCGATGAGATCGGCACCGGACGCGCGCAGGCTTTCCAGGATCGGACCGGCCACCCCCCGCACCCCCGGGTCCACCACCACGAAGGCGCGGCGCACGCCCAGGCGCGCGAGTTCCCACCCGGCGTCGTGCGCGGCGCCCGCCCCGAACTTCACGGGGGTGGCCTCGATGGTGAAGATCGTCTCGTGTTCGCCAGCCGTCATGCGTCACCTCCAGGCGGAGACAAACTCCAGCCAGATCGTCCTTTTGAAGTCCGGGCAGCCTAACACCCGCCCCGGCACGGCTCAACCGTGCGGCTGGACGCCCCCGGACGAGGCGTTAAGATGAGCCCCATTCCACAGGCAGGCACCCGAACGGGCGGCGAGCGTCCGTCCCCATCCCTTTCCCCAGGAGCGAATCCATGAGCGCACAGACCGTCACCGGACCCGTCGAGGCCGATCAACTCGGCCTGACCCTGCCCCATGAGCACGTGATCTTCGGCTACCCCGGCTACCAGGGGGACGTGACCCTCGGAGGCTTTGATCGGGAGGCCGTGCTGACCCAGTGCCTCCAGATGGCCGAGGCCGTCAAAGCGCGGGGCGTGAGGACCGTCGTGGACGCCACCCCGAACGAGTGCGGGCGCGATCCCCTGTTCCTGCGCGAGGTGAGCGAGCGCTCCGGCCTGAACATCCTCTGCTCCAGCGGCTACTACTACGAGGGGGAGGGCGGCACGACCTACTTCAAGTTCCGCTTCTCTCTGGGCGCGGGCGTGGAGGAGGTTTACGACATGATGCTCCGCGAGGTCACCGAGGGCATCGGGGGAACCGGCATCCGGGCGGGCGTCCTCAAGCTGGCGAGCAGCCGGGACGAGATCACCCCCTACGAGCGGGTCTTCTTCCAGGCGGCGGCCCGCGTGCAGCGCGAGACGGGCGTGCCCATCATCACCCACACGCAGGAGGGCACGCAGGGACCGCAGCAGGCCGAACTCCTGGTGGGCGAGGGCGCCGACCCGAACCGCGTCATGATCGGCCACATGGACGGCAACACCGACCCCGACTACCACCGGGAGACGCTGCGGCACGGGGTCAACATCGCCCTCGACCGTATCGGCCTCCAGGGCATCGTGGGGATGCCGCTCGACAGCGACCGGCTGCGGGTGCTGGAGGCGCTGCTGGGCGACGGATACGCCGACCGCATCCTGCTCTCGCACGACAGCATCTGGCACTGGCTGGGCCGCCCGATTCCCATGCCCGAGATGCTGCTGCCCGCCGTCAAGGACTGGCACCCGCTGCACCTCTTCGACGACATCCTGCCCGAACTGGAGCGCCGGGGCATCACCCGCGCGCAGATTGAACAGATGACGGTCGGGAACCCGGCGCGGGTGTTCGGCTAGCCGGGGACCGGAGGGTCAGTACGTGGGTGGGGCGTCCTGGCCGCCGCTTCCGTCCTCGCCGTTCTGGAAGAAGCCGTCGGGCGGCGGGGAGAAGTCGCCGGGGGTGCCTTCCTCACCGGGCGTGACCTCAGGCAACGGCTCGGGCTCGGTCGGCGGCAGCGCCTCGGGAGTTTCGGTGAGGCCCGGTTCGGAAAGCCCCTGCTCGACGCGCGGGTTCTCCTCGGGTTGGGGCTCGGGTTCCTCCGGGAAGGGCACATCCACCGGGGGGCCGCTGTCAAAGCCGCCCTGATCCCCGGTGAAGCTCTCGTCGGTGGGCGGCTCGCCGACGGGCACCTCCTCCTGGGGAACGGGTTCGACGGGCACCTCGACCACGGGCGGCTCGGTAACGATCTCGGGCTGGGGTTGGGGGGTCGGGGCCGTGTAGCGGTTGCGCCTGCCGAAGAAGCCGCCTCCCCCGCTCTCCTGACGGCCGCCGTCGTGGGCCACCTGCTCGGCATCCGCCTCCTCCTCGCGGAAGGCCATCTCGACCTGCCGCACCACCCGGTAGGTGACGCCGCCGGGCTCGCGGAAAGCCTGCCGGGACCGCCCGGCGAGAGCGCCCGAGACCGCCTGCTGCCAGACCGGGGTGGGAATCTCGCCGCTGTAGGCCCAGTTCGGGAGCGGCCCGCCCGCCTGCTTGCCGACCCAGACGGCGCCCGCGACCAGGGGCGTCACGCCCGCGAACCACAGGTCCTTCACGTCGTTCGTGGTGCCCGTCTTGCCGCCCACGTCCCAGCCGGGAATCTGCGCGCGGGTGGCGAGGCCGCCCTGGTATTCGGTGAGGTCGTTCACCACCCCCCGGATCATGTCCAGCCCCAGCCACGCCGTCCGCGCGTCCCAGACCCGTTTGGCCTGCGGCGTCGGGCGGGTGTAGAGCAGTTGGCCGCGCCCGTCCTCCACCCGCCGCACCAGGGAGGGCGCGTAGTAGAGCCCGCCGTTGGCGAACGTGGCGTATGCGGCGGCCATCTGAAGCGGGCTCGCCTCCAGCGTCCCGATGCTCAGGGGCAGGCCCGCGTTTGCGGGAGGATTGAGGCCCAGGTCGCGCAGCTTGGCCTCGAAGGTGTTCAGCCCGATCTCCTGCGCGATGCGGACGGTGGGGAGGTTGAGGCTGTGGTCGAGGGCGTAGCGCATCGTCACGTAGCGGCCCGTCCAGCGCCCGTCGTAGTTCTGCGGCTGGTAGTCGCCCACGATGGGAGAATCGAGCACCACGTCGCTCTGCTTCCAGCCCTTCTCCAGCGCGAGGGTGTACAGGAGCGGCTTGATCGAGCTGCCGACCTGCCGCCGCGCCTGGGTCGCGTTGTTCCAGTCGCCCGGGCGCCCGCCCGTGAGCTTTTGCCCGACGAGCGCGAGCGCCTCCCCATTCGCCGGGTTCACGAGCGCCATACCGAGGGTCGCGCCCTCCGGCAGCCGCGCGTTCAGGCTGGCCTGCTCGGCACTCTGCTGGGCCTGGAGGTCCATCCCGGTGAAGACCTTGCCGCCGCCATACAGCGCCTTGCGCCCGATCAGGGGGATCAGTTCGCGCTCGACCGCCTGGAGGTAGTGGAAGGCCGACTGCACGGGGGGCCGGGGCATGTTCTCCTGCAACCTCCCGGGCCGCTCCAGCACGGCGGAGCGCACGGTGCCGTCGCTGTTCCAGCCGATGCGCCAGCCCGCCGGGTAGATCGGCGTGCGCCACGCGACGTTCGCCTGCCCGCGGGTCACCCGCCCGTCCTCCACCATGCGGTCGAGGAGGTCGCGCATCAGGGGCCGGTACGCCTTGAAATCCTTGTACCGCTTGTTGGGCGCGGGCACCAGGGTCGTGAGGTACACGCTCTCGGCGAGGTTGAGGTCCGAGGCACTCTTCTTGAAGTACGCCCGCGCGGCGGTCTCGGCCCCCACGATGTCGCTGCGGCCCCCGTCGCCCCAGTAGATGACGTTCAGATACGCGTTCAGAATCTGCTGTTTGTTGAAGCTGCGCTCCAGTTGGTAGGCCAGGACAGCCTCCTTGAACTTACGCTCGGGCGTTCGCGCGCTCTTCAGGTCGGCGAGCAACGTGTTCTTGATGACCTGCTGGGTGATGGAAGAACCGCCCTCCAGGTCGTTTTTCAGCAGGCCCTTGAGCAGCCCGCGCGCGATCCCGATGTAATCGACCCCGTGGTGCTCGAAGAAGCGGCGGTCCTCGCTCGTCACGATGGCTTTCTGGAGGGGAGGGCTGATCTCGCCGAGTTGCAGGAGGTGACGGTTTACGCTCTCGCCGCTGCCGAGGGTGGGCGTCAGCGTCCCCACGAGCTTGCCCGTGCGGTCGTACACGCGGGTCTGGCCGCTGAACTCCAGCACGTCGAGGTCCCCCACGCTCGGCAGGTCGCGCCCCCACATCCACCACAGGCCGCCCGCCCCCGCCGTTCCGAGCAGGAGCAGCACACCGAGGCCAGTGAAAAACCGCATGGCTCTCACTCTACCGGCCTTTGATGTGACGACCCGGGGCACGGGTCACGGTGGAAGGAGGGGCGGGGGCGAACATCTCACCGCCCAGGGTAGGGGGATGGGGAGGGCGCGTCATCCGCCGGAAGAATGAGGGAGGGGGGTTAGGCGGGGGTTAACGCGGGACAATCAGAGGTCGTAGCGAGCAGCTATGGCACGGAGAGCATCGAGAGTCGGCACGAGGTGTCCGTCACCAACCTCGCTCAGCCAACGGGCTTCCGGGCCAGGTCCCAGTCTCAACAATTTCAAGAGCGCTTCGAAGGAGACCCGGCGAACATCCTCGTCCAGATCATCTGTCAAGGCCCGAACGAGAGCATCATCCCACGCGTCTGCTTGTACGCCAAGGACAGCGGCAGCGGCCAGGCGTACATCCTCACGTGAGTCCGAAAGCAGCATGAAACGGACTTGCCCGAGCAGTTCGGCGGCGTCTGCCAGGTCGTAGTGAAACCCAACAAGCTCCAGCGCACCCAGGCGAATGAACCCATCAGGATGCTGGAGGGCACGGCTCAGGTGGGGCAGGAGGTCGCCGTCCTGCCCCTCGGCGAGCTGATGCACTGCGGGCCAGAGGGCGTTCCACTCTTCAGCAGGATTGCCTGTGGCCGCAGCCTCAAGCAGCCGTGCGAGGCGGTCCAGCGTCGTTTGCCGATCTGCAACCATGCAGCGTTTCTCCTCACACCTGGGCCGCAGTTATCCCCTGGAAAGCCCCTCACATTGACCGCCCGTCGTCCACCGGGTTGAACGTCTCTCCACGTTACAGCGCGCGTCCCCTCCTCTGCGCCGAAGAGCAGCGCCGCCCTACACTCCCCCCATGTCCCCCACCCTTCTCCTCGTCTCGGGCCTGCCCGCCTCCGGCAAGACGCACCTCGGCTCGCGGCTGGCGCGGGAACTGGGGTGGCCGTTCGTCAGCAAGGACGAGTACAAGCAGCTCCTGCACGACCATCTCCCCGAGCTGACGCGGGCGCAGGCGGGACCGCTGAGCTTCGGGATCATGTACCACGTGGCGGGCGTGATCCTCGCGGCGGGCGGGAGCGTGGTATTGGAGACGCATTTCTATCTGGGGCTGAGCGAGCCGAAGATCGAACGACTGGCCGACCCTCATGCCGCGCGGGTCGTTCAACTCTTCTGCGAGGCACCCCTCCCCGAGCTGAAGCGGCGACACGCCGAACGGGTGGCCTCGGGTGCCCGGCCCCACATCGACCTGCCGTTCGACCATGCGGAGTTGCCGGGGAACGCCTGCTGGTCTCCCCTGGCGCTGGACGCCGCACTGCTCCGGGTGGACACGACCACGCCCCTCGACCTGCCGGACCTCGCCCGGTGGGTCCGGCACAACGGCTGAGGGGAAGGCCCCACCCGGAACTCTTCCCCTCCTGCTGGCGACTGGAAGCTGGCCGCTTGTGTTACGCCCCGTACTTCTGCAACTTCAGCGCGTTCGCCATCAAGAGCGGCATGAGGTCGGTGCCGCGCCTCAGCCCCAGGCTCCCCCTCTGCGCCTCCTCCTCGGTGTAGCGCGCGGCGAGGTCCTTGCGGCCGTAGTCGCTGTGGATCAGGAGGGGGACCGGGTGCCAGGAGTGGCTCCTCAGCTTGCTCGGCGTGGAGTGGTCACCCACGACGCAGATCACGTCGGGCTTCAGGGCCAGCAGGTCCGGGAGCAGCTCGTCGAACAGCTCGATCTTGTGGACCTTCTCGGCGAAGTCGCCGTCCTCGCCGGTCGAGTCGGTCTTCTTGACGTGCCAGTAGAAGAAGTCGTACTTGGCCCAGTTCTCGGTCAGGGCGGCGACCTTGCCCTCCAGCGCGTCCTCCTCGCCCTCGACAGGCAGGATGTCCATGCCGACGAGGCTGGCGAGGCCCCGGTACATCGGGTAGGAGGCGATGCACGCCGCGCGCAGGCCGTAGATGTTGGCGAAACTGGGGAAGTGCGGCACGTCGCTGTAGCCCCGGAAAAGGACCCCGTTGACCTGCGGCTCGCCTTGCAAGACCGCCTCGGCACGCTGGACAAAGGCGTTCACGAGGTCGGCGGTGGGGGCGCTCGTCGTGTCCGCGGCGACGGCGAGCATGGGCTGGACGCCCGTCACCTGGGGGTCCACGTCGCTGATGTTCGCGCCGAGCCCCTGCCCCGCCTCGTCGAGCCCGCGCGAGCGGAAGACGACCACGAAGCGGTGCTCGCTCTCGGTGTAGACCTCGACCGGGGTGCCGTTGATCTCGGGGATGGCCTCGCGGAGTTTTGCCACGATCTCGGCGTTCTTCTCGTTGGAGGGGCGCCCGGCGCGGCGGTCCTCGATCACCCGGTTGGCGCCCAGCGTGGCGAAGTTGCCGCGCACGGCCACGTCCCCGGCATTCAGCCTCACGCCGATGCCGACCGCCGAGAGCGCCCCGCGCCCCACCACGTACTTCAGGGGATCGTACCCGAAGAGGCTGAGATGCCCCGGGCCGCTCCCCGGCGTGATGCCCGCGCCCACGAGTTCGACGAGCCCGAGCTGCGCCTGCGCCGCCAGCGCGTCGAGGTTGGGCGTCCGCGCGGAGGCGAGTTCGCTCTCGCCGTTCACCGTGAGGGGCAGCCCGCCCACCCCGTCGAGCACGACCATCAGGATCTTGCTGTCGGTCTTCTTGGCGAGGGGACGGATCGTGTCGATCAGGTCGCTCATGGCGTCCAGTCTACGCCCGGGTCCGCGCACGCCCCCCAAAAAACAGCCGGTCCCCCGTCCTGAACGACAGGGGAGGCCGGCGCAGGCGCAGAGAATAAGGCTTTCAGCCCTGCTTGAGCTGTTCGTCGGTCTCGAGGAGGTCCACGCCCTCTCGGTGGGCCTCGGCCTCGGCCTGCGCCTCGGACATGGCAGGCTTGCGGGTGGCGAGGAAGGTGCCGATCACCGCGATGGCGGCCATCACCGTCCAGAAGAGGGTCTGCGGCAGGTGGAAGGTGGGTACCGCCGGGAAGACCTCGTGGGCGGCCTCCAGCGTCTCGATGCCGAGCTTGACGGCGATCCAGCCCACCAGCGCGTAGGCCACGTTGTCCATCGCCGGGTAGCGGTTGAGCACCTTGAGGAAGATCGTCGCCGCGAAGCGCATCAGGATCAGGCCGATGATGCCGCCGATCACCACGATGGTCAGGCCCTGCTGGGGCGGCATGTCGCGCGGGATCAGCGCCACCCCCGCCAGGATCGAGTCCACGCTGAAGGCCAGGTCGGTCAGGTTGAGCAGCACGACGGTCGCCCAGAAGCCCCGGCCCCTGGTGCCGCCCACGCCCCCGGCGTCCCCGTGGCCCTTTTTGACGAAGTGGCTGAGGGCGAGGTAGGCGAGGTACAGGGCCCCGAAGGCGCGCAGCCACCAGTATTCCAGCACGTACGAGGCGAGCAGCACGCCCAGGATGCGCAGCACGACCGCGCCGCCGATGCCGTAGGCGAGCGCCTTGCGCTGGAGGTCGGTGGCGAGGTGGCGCACCATCACCGCCAGAACGAGGGCGTTGTCCGCCGAGAGCAGGCCCTCCAGCAGGACGAGGGTGCCGAGGATCGCCCAGGTCTCGGCGTTGAGGGGGGGCATTTCGAGTCCGAACATAATCAGGGCAGTCTACCCGCCCGCCCCGGCCGGGATGGGGCGCACGGAACACACGGAATGCAAAGCGGCCCTCAGCGCAGAATCTGCCCCGCCCCGTCGAGCGCCGGGTAGGGCTCGCCCCGCTCGCGGAGGCCGGGGGCGAGGTCGGGGTAGGCCCACTCGAAGGCGAGGCGGCCCAGCTCCTCCGGAGAAAGCTGCGGCGCGTCGTACATCCCCGCCACGAGGCGCTGGCGCTGGGCCTCGAAGAGGATGGTGGCGGCGGCGACCGAGACGTTGAGGCTCTGCACCATGCCGAACATGGGGATGACGATGTTCGCGTCGGCGAGCCCCGCCGCCTCGTCGGACACCCCCCACTTCTCGGCCCCGAGGAGCACGCAGGTCGGGCGGGTGTAGTCGGGCTCGCGGTAGTCGAGGCTGCGCTGCGAGAGGTGGGTGGCGAGGACCTGCACGCCCTGCGCCTGCAACTCGCGCACGGCGCTCACGGCGTCCGCGTGCTTGCGGACCGCCACCCACTTGTGGGCGCTGCCGCTCGTGGCGTCGAAGGTGGGCAGGGCCCCGCCCTTCGGGGGGACGGCGTGGGCGGTGAGCACCCCCACCGCGTCGCAGGTGCGCAGGATGGCGCTGAAGTTGTGAGGCTTGTGCACCTCGTCCATCAGCACGCCCAGGGTGGGCTGGCGTCTGCTCAGGACGCGGCGAATCTTCTCGTACCGCTCGGGGGTCATCAGGGGGCAGGGTAGCGCAGGGATGGGAAGGCACAGACGACGGCAGCCTCAATCCTGCCGGGGCGGGGCCTCAGCATCCGTCAGGTTGCGCGTGCTAGCACTACCCCTATGAGGCTCGCCCTGCTCCTCCTCGCCGCCCTACTGCTTTGCCCCGCCCTCGCCGCCCCGGGCGCGGGGGACGTGGAGCGGGCCACCACGCGCGTCGCTCAGGCCCTCGACGGGGTGTTGCGCAACTGCCCGGCGAGCTTCGCCCGCATCGGCACCCCCGACAAGAAGTGCGTGGGGGCGGGCGGCACCGTCGAGGGCGTGCGGGTGCGGCTCGGCTCGGCCCTGGGCGCCGACCTCTACGGCGTGTGGCGCAGCCGCGACGAGCAGCGCAGCGTCTACAACTGGCTGCGGACGCCCGGCGGCTACGTCTACGTGCGCGTCCAGCCCGACCCCGACGGCCGCGCGCAGACCCTGGTGTATCTCGACCTGCCCCCCAACAGCGGGGCCGACACGGGCAACGGGAATGCGGGCTCGGTGACGCCATCTCTCGCCCCCCAGGCGGGCGTGAGCGTGCAGCGTCCTCCCCCGGCCGCCCCCACCACCCCGGCGAGGCCCGCGTCCCAGGTGACCCCCCAGCCCACCACGCCCGCCGCCCCGGCCCGCACCCCCCCGCCGCCGCAGGCGTCCGCCCCGGCCAGCTCCGCCGGGACCCTCGCGCCCGTGCCCTTCCGGCGGACGCTGCAACTGCAAGCCCAGCGGCAAAACGGCGCGGATGTCGCGGCCGTGCAAAACCGCCTGATCGCCCTCACGCGCCCCAGCGGCGGCGGTCGCGGCGACGGCTGGTACGGCCCGGTCACCGCCGCCACCGTGCGCGCCTTCCAGGGCTCCAACGGGCTGCCCGTCACGGGCCGGGTGGACGGGGCGACCTGGAACCTCCTTTTCAGCGAGGCCGCCCGGACCTTTCCTGCGAGCGCGATCCGCTAGAACCCATCCGGCCGGAGAAGGCCCCAGCCCAGGACGACCGGGTGGGGCTTTTTCCTGCGGCCTGCGCCTCACCCTCCGCGGGCCTCTCCGGAAACCCTGGGAACGCGGGTCAGCAGGGGGTACCCTGGGGGCATGGAAAAACTCCGGGGCCGGATCGTGGTGGGGGACGTGAGACACGAGCAGCAGCACTTCATCGTCATCGCGGGCAGCGTGACGGGGGAGGATCTCGCGGCCCTGCGCCGCGCCGCCGCCGGGGACGGGCAGGTGCTCCTGAACACCGAGTATGGCCCCTGGCCCTTCCGCATCACGCAGGCGGACCCGGCGGCGGGCTCCTTCCACCTGACCAGCCTGCCGCCGGGCGCTGTTCGCTAGCCTCCTGAAAGAGCGACGGGCCCCGACAGCTTCGTCGGGGCCCGTGTGCTCACGCTGTTCCTCACTCCTGCCGGGTTTCGGTGGGCAGATCGGGGCCCTGCGCGTCGTCGCCCTTGACGTGCCCGAACACAAAGTCGTCGGAGGGTTCGGCCCCGGCGACCTCTCGGGCCCCGCGACCGGGACGTGCGTTCAGTTCGGCCATCTCCTGCTGGCTCAGGTCGCTGGCGTCGGCGGCGGGCACATCCCCGACGTCCGCGTGCTGCTTTTGCTCGTTCGGTCCATCGCCCGTCATGTTGACCTCCGGGAGGGGTGACTGCGCTCAGCCCTTGCCGTTGCCCTTGCTGTCGCCGCTGCCTTTCCCGCCCCCTCCGGCGCCGCTCTGGCTGCCGTTGCGCCGCCCGTCGCCGCTTTTCTCGTCGGCGCTTCCCTTGTTGGCGCCCGGGTTGCGGCTGTGGTCGCGGTCGCCCTGGTTGTAGTTGTCCTTGTGGCTCATGTCGGCATGGTGCGCCGCCGCGACGTGCGGCGGGTGAGCGGGGCCTCAAGGTTCGGAACGAGAGGGGACGAGGAACCGAAGCGGCTCCCGACCGTTACCCTGACCGGGGAGGTGCGGCATGGAGAACGAGACGACCACGCGGGGCCGCCAGCCCGGAGGAAGGATGAGGGGGCTCTTGCTCCCGGCGCTGCTGGCGTCCTGTGCGCCCCGGTATCAGCCCCCGGTGACCTACGTGGCCTCGCAGGCGCAGGTGCTGGCGACGGTCGCCCAGACCGTGGCGGCGGACCGGCGGGCGCCGGGAGGCTGGAACATCGTGGAGCGCGACGAGGGCTACCTGAAGGCGGAGGCCCGCGACCCCCGGGTGGTCCCGTCGGGCCCGAACGCGGGCGTTCCGGAGGGGATGACCGTCATGGTGGCGGTGGCCGGGGACAGCACCCTCGCCACGGTGGCGATCAGCACCAGCCCGGCGGCGGCCTACATGCGGCAAAAGCTCACGGCGGCCCTGGACGCGAGGTTCAAACGGCAGTGACACCCCGGCCCACACCGGAGGCGCTTGTCAGCACAAGAGGCGCGGCAGGGCGTGGTCCGAACAACCACCGTCCTGCCGCCTCTGCTCTGGTGCACTCGACTGGAATCGAACCAGTGGCCTAGGGCTTAGGAGTCCCCCGCTCTATCCGACTGAGCTACGAGTGCGTAGCAGCCGGGAGTATAGCAGGGAGGAAACGGTCAGGAACCTCCGGCCACGGGGCGCGGGACATCCCTCCCCTCACTGGCTCGTGATCGGCGTCGGCACGTGCAGCTCGTAGCGTTGCAGGCCCTGGCTTTCCAGGCTGCGGCGGTAGGTGTCGCTCCCCAGCGGCAGGTAGACGAAGTGCTCCGCGCGGCCCCAGCCCTGGCCCAGTTGCCAGCGCTGGAGCATCTTCGGCTCGGCGGTGGTGAAGGAGACGTTCACCGCCCCGGCGGCGTAGACCACCCGGTCGTGGGTCATCAGGTCGAGGGCCTCGCCGGGGTCGCGGGTGCCGCTGCTGTTGCGGTCCTGCCACATCAGCCAGCGCAGAAACAGGACGCGGGTGCCCGGGGCGCTGACCTGCACGCCCTCGGCGCCCGCAGGCAGCAGGCTCTCCACCGGCTGCGCGAGACTCACGGGCCCCTGCCAGGAGGCCGGATTCACGTTCACCGCCGTGCTCGTGGCCCCCGCCGTGACCGCCTGCTGGAACACGCTCTCGCCCGACTCGGTGAGCAGGTTGAGGTAGACGGTCCCCCCGATGGGGGCGGCAGGGTGCCGGACCTCCACTCCGGAAGGCAGCGGCGGGCGGCCCCCGGTCGAGGACGACGAACTCCCGCAGGCGGTCAGGGCGGCCGCGAGCAGGGCAAGCAGGGGCAGGCCCATCATCCTCGAACGCTTCACTTCCGGCCTCCGGTCAGCCCCTGGCTGGTGAAGTAGTCGGTCGGCTCGTGCATCCGCAGGGTCAGCGCCTCGTCGGCCTGCGGGACGCTGTTCATGGTCACGAGGTAGCGGTCCGGCGTGGCCGAGGGTTGCAGGACGAGGTGGCGCACCAGCGACCACCCGGCGGTGCGCGTGCCCGTCTCGGTGCTGCGGCCGTCCGGGCTCACGAAGCGGTAGCTGAAAGCCTCCGAGGCGAAGCTGTAGAGGTCGTGGGTGTTGTACAGCTCCTCCTCCGCCGTGGGCCTGCCGTCGCGGTTCGCGTCCCGGAAGACGAGGAAGTACACGTTGCAGGTCCTGGCGGTGTTCGGCGTGACCGTGACCTCCCGCTTGTCCGCCGCCTCGCCCGTCAGGAAGGGCGTGGTGCAGCGGGGATCGGCGGCGAGCGTCTTGAGCGTGTCGCCCCACAGGGAGAGGGTCGCCGTGCCGGGGCCCGTCAGGTAGCCCTGGCCCACCACGTTGACCGAATCGCCGAGATAGGCGACAGCGGCGACCTTCACGTCCGCCGTGTCGTTCAGCGCCGGGAACTGGAAGTTGAGCTGCGTCGGCGGCAGGTAAGGGGTCGGGTCGGGGCAGGCGGTCAGCAGGGAGACGCCCAACCCGCTGACCACCAGCAGGGTGAGGGTTTGTTTTCGCGCAATCTTCATGGCCCCCTCACCGTACGCGATGAAGGGGCCACCTGTGGGCGAATGTGCGGCGCTCAGCGGTTCACGATATGGATGGCCTGCTTGTGCACCGCCTCGGCGGCCTCCAGCACGCTCTCGCCGAGGGTGGGGTGGGCGTGGATCGTCAGGGCCACGTCGGTGGCGGTCGCCCCCATCTCCAGCGCGAGGCTCGCCTCCCCCAGCATGTCGCTGCCGTGCGCGGCGACGATATGGACGCCGAGCAGCAGGTCGGTGTCGTGGTCCACGACCATCTTCACGAAGCCGTCGGTCTGCTGGAGGGTCATCGCGCGGCCCGAGGCGCTGAGGGGGAAGACGCCGGTGCGGACGTTGTAGCCCTTGTCGCGGGCCTCCCCCTCGGTCAGACCCACCCAGGCGAGTTCAGGGCTGGTGTACACGACGCCGGGGATGGCGACCGCATCCTGCGCGGCGGGCCTCCCGGCGATCACCTCGGCGGCCACCACCCCCTCCTTCATCGCCTTGTGGGCGAGCATGGGGTTTCCGGCCACGTCCCCGATGGCGAAGATGTGGGGCACGTTCGTGCGCTGCTGCTCGTCGGCGGGGATGAAGCCGCGTTCGTTCTGCGCCACGCCCGTGACCTCCAGGTTCAGGCCGTCGAGGCGCGGGCGGCGGCCCACGGCGACGAGCACGCGGTCGAAGACCTCGGTGCGCTTCTCCCCCGTCTTCACGTTCTCGATCTCGACGTGAACGCCGTCGTCCTTCTTGACCGCGGAGTTCGCCTTCGTCTCGGTCTCGAACTCGATGCCCTGTTTCTTCATCGACTTGCCGAACTCGCGCACCGCGTCGGCGTCCGCGCCGGGGATGATCGTCGGCAGGAACTCGATGATCTTCACCTTCGAGCCGAGGTTGTTGTAGATGTGCGAGAACTCGAAGGAGATCACGCCGCCGCCCACGCACAGCATCCGGGCGGGGATGGGATCGGGCACGTTGAGCGCCCCCGTCGAGTCCACGATGGACTGCTGGTCCACGTCCAGGCCGCGAATCTTGGCGGGCTCGCTCCCGGTGGCGATGATGACGTTCGCCGCCGTGTAGGTCTTGTCCCCCACCTTGACGGTGTGGGGGTCCACGAAGCTCGCCTGGCCGACGAGGTGGGTCACCTTGTTCGCGCGGAAGAGACCCGCCACGCCACCCGTGAGCTTCTTGACGATGCCGTCCTTCCAGCCGTTGAGCTTCGCCACGTCGAGCTTCTGCTCGCCGAAGGTCAGGCCGAAGTCGGAGGCGTGGCGGGCGGCGGCAACCTGCTCGCCCGCGTGGAGCAGCGCCTTGGTGGGAATGCAGCCGATGTTCAGGCACACGCCGCCCACCGCCTCGCGCTCGGCGCACGCCGCCCGCAGGCCGAGCTGGGCCGCCCGGATCGCCGCGTGATAGCCGCCGGGACCCGCGCCGATCACGAGCACGTCAAAGTCATAAGCATTTGTCATGCGGGCAGTCTAAAGCGAGTGCGGGAGGGCGCCAGTAACATCCGTCGAAAGTCGTGAAGGGTTCATTGACGACTGGAAGTGGTGAGTGCGGCGCCGGGCTCCTCCAGGAAGTCCGTCACCACGCGGTTGAGCGCCCACCACCCCTGCGGCGTCGCGCACAGCCGTTCGCCCTCCAGCATGAGCAGGCCCCGCCGCACGTTGGCCGCGATAGGTTCGGCGTAGGCCCCACGCACGTCCACCCCCGAGCGGCCCGACAACTCGGCGAGGTCCACCCCGTCCCGCAGCCGCAGGCCCATGAAGAGGGCGTCGGTGACGAACTCGGCGGCGTCCACGTCCTGCACCTCGGGCCGCTCGCCCGCCAGCCAGTCGTGGAGATGGGGATTGGTCCAGCGGCGGGAGAGGAAGCCGTTCCCACTGGCCGGGTAATGCCCCGCCGCGCCCGGTCCCAGCCCCAGGTAGAGGCGGTTGTGCCAGTAGGCGAGGTTGTGCCGCGACTCCTCGCCGGGGCGCGCGTAGTTGCTGACCTCGTAGCGGGTGAAGCCGAGGGCGCCCAGCAGGGCCTCGGTGCGCTCGAAGCCCTCGCGCTCGTCGTCCTCCTCGACGGTCACGCCCCGCCGGGCGAACTCGGTGCCGGGCTCGACCGTCAGGGTGTAGGCGCTCACGTGCCCGACGCCGAGGTCCACCAGGCCGCGAATGTCCGACTCCAGAGGCTGACCCGGCACGGCGGTGATCAGGTCGCCGCTGACCCGGAAGTCCGCGCCGATCAGCGTGGTCACGGCCTCGCGCGCCTGCTGGGCGTCGTGCTGGCGGCCCAGGAACTTCAACGTCGCGTCGTCGAGGCTCTGCACGCCGACGGAGGCGCGACCGAAGCCGAGGGCCCGCCAGTGGGCCGCGCGCTCGGGGGACACGGTGCCGGGGTTCACCTCCAGCGTGTTCTCGGTCCGGCCCCAGCCCAGGTGACGCCGGACGCTGCCGACGAGAGCCGCCAGCTCCGCGTCCCGCAGGAAGCTCGGGGTGCCGCCCCCCAGGTACACCGTGTCGAGGTCCACCGCGTACCCCTGCGCCAGCCGGGCCGCCTCCGCCTCGATGCCCTCCAGATACCGCTCGACCAGCCCGGCCCGCCGCGTCAGGACGTGGAAGTCGCAGTACGGGCAGATGGTCGGGCAGAAGGGCACGTGCACGTAGAGGTGGCGCACGGTGGAGTCGGGGTGGGGGGCCGTCACGCGGGAAGTGTAGGGGGAGGCCGGGCGGGGCGTGCGGTACGCGGTCGCTTTTGGCCCTACCGACCGTGCGGCGTGGCGTCCATCCAGGCTTCGAGGGCGGCGCGCACCCCGTCCGGCGTGGTGACGACGACGGGCACGCCCGCCTCGGAGACGGCGCTCGCGGCCTCGTTCTCGCCCGACTCGCCCGCGAGGGGTAGGTCGCCCTGCCACGCCGGGTACTCGCCCCCCTCGCGGTAGGGGGTGCCGTCCAGGTCGTCCACCACCCGCTCCGGCACGGTCACGGCGGGGCCGGAACCCAAGGCGAGCGGCGCGACGACGAGGACCCCGCGTGGCTCCAGTTCGCGCAGGGCGGCGAGAAGGGGGGTCAGGCCGTCGTGGACGAGGAGGTCGGCGCGGCCCTTGCCGTCGAGGGAGGTGAGCTGGTCGGGCACCCCGGCGGCGAGGTCCGGTGGGGCGGCGACCAGCCAGCGGTGCCCCCCGGCGCGTCCCTCGAAGGTCGCGTGGGCCGAGCCGTAGATGTCCGTCCAGGTGCCCGTGTGCCTCATCGCGCTCAGGATAGCGGGGTGGGGTGGAATACTGCCCGACATGACGGGCGACCCTCACCCCCTGGAGGCCCTCCGAGCGCAGGCCGCCGTGACCCCACCCGCACAGGTGCGCGCCGAGCTGGAGGAGGGGACCGCCGTGTACCGGGCTCTCCTGGCCGCCGACGGCTGGGGAGCCGGGGCCGAGGACACCCTGCGGCGCGTGATCGGCATGGAGCGCAAGATGGGCATGGAGATGCGGATCGGCCTGGGCGAGCGCGCGGCGGACCTGCCCCACCGCCTCACCGCGCCGCTCGCGGAGATGGGCCTGCCGGAACTGCTGGAGGAGGCCCGCGCCACCCGCACCCGGACGCTCGACCTGCTGGACCGCGTGCTCGCCGCCCCGGACCATCTGCGGGTCTGGACCTTCGGGGAGGAGGTCGAGCCCGCCGTCTACCTCCTGGCGCTGCGGGGGCGGCTGGAGCGGCTGGCCGCGCTGGTCGAGGCCGCACGGCTGGCGGCGCCGGGACCGACCTGACCGTGCCCGCAATGCCGGGGAGGGGCAACAAAAAAGCGCCCTCTCCGGACGCTGATAGTCAAAAAATAGCGTGGGATGCAGGGGGTGTCAACCCTATGCACCCAGTGTCGGCGTGAGGGCGGGGGGCAGGCGCAGCGGCAGGGTGGGGGCGAACCATACCCGCCCGCTGCCCCGGTAGACCTGCACGTAACCCTCGCCCGTCCGCCCGCTGCCGAGCAGGCCGCGCGCGCTCTTCTCGACGCTGAAGGTCAGGCCGCCCGTGTACGCCACGACGAGGTTGCCGTCCACCTTGAGGGTCTCGTCCCGGAGGTCGAGAACCTGAAACTCGTCCGGGTGGACGGGGCTTTGCAGGGCGAAGACACCCGTGCCCGAGAGCTTGGGCTGCACCCGCCCCTCCCCGCTGCCGAGGGCGGCGCTCAGGCCCCGGTTGACGTGCCGCCCCACCGTCACGTCCCCCACGCAGGCGACGAAGGCGCCGTCGTCCACGATCACTTCCTCGCCGCGCAGCTCGCCGAGGAGGAGGTGCAGCCGCGTGGGCTCGGTGTGGATCACGCCCGCGCCCCGGTAAACGGTCTTGTACAGGCCCTCGCCGGTCGCCGCCGCCGTGACCGCCCCGCGCAGCAGGCCGCCCAGCCCGCCTCCGCCGCCCGCCACGCTCGCGCTCAGCTCGATCTCGCCGCGCAGGGACTGGAGGGCGCCGGGTTCGAGGACCGCCGTGCCTCCTCCCAGGTGCAGGGTGAGCTGCCGCCAGGGCGCGGGGCGGGTCACGGGTTGGAGGTAGCCCTCCAGCGGGGCCTCGGCGGGGTGGGCGGTGTGCTCGACAACCTCCAGGCGGGCGCCCTCGCCGCCGATCTCGCGCACCGTGCGGGCCTTCCAGATAAATTCCATGCCAGGGAGTACGCGCCGGGTGGGCTCCAGGTTCCGGGGGCGGACCGGGAGGCGCAAAGAAGGTGGCGCCGCGCCGGGTTGCCGCGCTTTCCCTGCGGTGACTTCACTTCGCGTCACCCTGGAGAGATTGACCGTGCCAGCGGTGCTGCCGAGAGCGGGCAAAACCTCCTGACATCGTGTGCGAGACCCTTCGCCCGCGCTCAGGGCGACCGTTTTTCTTCCAGCCAAGGTCCTAACGCCGGGCGCGGCCGTACACCAGGACGCGGGTGAGGGCCTCCAGCGGTCCGGTGCCGAAGCGGCGTAGCACCCACGCGCTCAGCGGCACCTGCGCGAGGCCGACCGCGAGGGCGAGGAGCACGGCGGCGGCGGCTCCCCAGCGCCCGTACCCCCCGCCCGCGTAGGGGTAGAACACGGTCGTCATGATCAGGCTCTGGGCGATGTAGTTGGTCATGGCGAGCCGTCCGCTCGCCGCGAAGGCTTTCAGCGGCCCCAGGCTCCCCCGCGCGGCGAGCAGCCCCAGCACCCCGGCGTACCCCAGCGCCGAGGCGAGGCCGCCGCCCATGCGGACGGGGATGGCGAGCAGCCCGGCGGTCTGGGTGCCCCCGGTGTTGAGCCACGCGAGGAGCACGCCCAGCGGCAGGCCGATCATCAGGCCGTAGGTGGCGAGGCGGCGCAGCAGCGGCAGGTGGTCTTGCGGGCGGGTGAGCACTCCCGCGCGCCCGGCGGCGGCCCCCAGGCAGAAGAGCGCCACGAGCCACAGGCCGTTGTACACGCTGCCCCCGATCAGGTTGGACTGGAACTCCGCCGCGCGGTCGGCCACGACCTGCCCGTAGGTCATGCCGGGCGTGAGGTCGGGCAGCCCGTCGAACCGGGGGCGCACCGGGCCCGCGAGGCTGCCGACGCCCGCCAGCAGCCCCAGCAGCAGCCACCAGCCCCCCAGCGCCCCCGCGAGGGTGACGAGTTCGCGGGCCGTCATGCGCGCGCCCAGCAGCAGCGCCACTGCCAGCAGCGCGTAGTTGGAGATGATGTCCCCGTGCCACACGAACACGAAGTGCGCCGTGCCGATCACGAGCAGCACCGCCAGCCGCCGCAGCAGCGTCCCGGCCCCGTGCCGCGCGAGCAGCCCCGCCGTCCCCCACCCGAACAGCATGGCGAAGAGGCTGATCGCCCGCCCGTTCACGAGCACGTCGGTCAGCACCTGCACCACCCCGTCCACGCCCCGCTGCTGCCACTCGCGGAAGCCCGCGAAGGTCTGCACGTTCACGATCAAGATGCCCAGCAGCGCGAGCCCCCGCAGCACGTCGGGCAGGGCCGCGCGTTCCCCCACCCCCACCGGGCGCGGCGGGCCGGTCTCGGGGGCAGGGGCCTGATCCGGCGGGGAAACGAGGCTCATGGGCGCAGGCTAGCGCGCGGGAGCGTCCCAGGGACGGGGCAAGAAAAAACCGCCCCTCGGGCGGTGATGGAAAGAAGAGAGCGTCCTATACACGGAGCGTCAAGCTATGCAGCCGAGTTTCCCCCGGCCCGGGGTCTGCCCGGGAGCCGCCCACGCCTCAGCTCACCTGCACGCAACCCCTCAGGGCGAGTCGGCCGCTGCGGACCTCCTTCATGGAGGCGACCCCGCCGGTGCTGACCCAGGCGAAGCCGCCGCCCTGGTACAGCACGCCCCCCACCCCGTCGGCCTGATTCAGAATCCGAGTCTGACCGGCGAACTGCACCCGGGCCCGGTTCGGCAGCAGGGTCACCTGCACGCGCACGCCGCCCTGGCAGCGAAAGGTCGCCCGCCCGAGCACCTGTTCCCCGCCCGCCGTGGTGGGGGCGGCGGGCCCACCGTCGGCGAGGGCGGTTCCACCCACCCCGAGCAGAACCGACGAACACAGACCGACACGCAGGGCCGCGGCAGGGGAAGTCATGGGCCGAGTATTTCACATCGGGCGGGGGGACGCGCCGCCCCCCTCGCGGTCAGTTGACGCGCACGCAGCCGCTGACGGGCTGGGCCCCGCTGCGGGTGTTCTGCATGGAGGCGACCTTGCCGTCGTTGACCCAGGCGAAGCCGCCGCTGCGGTAACGCACCCCGTTCACCCCGTCGGCGAGGTCGAGGGTCCGGGTCTGCCCCGCGAACTCGATCCGGGCCCGGTTCGGCATCCGGGTCACCTGCACGCGCACGCCCCCCTGACAGCGGAAGACGACCCGCTCGATCACCCGGTCCTGGCCCGCCGGGGCAGAGGCCGTGGTGAGGCCGGGCGCACCGTCGGCGAACGCCGTGCCGCCCGCCGGGAGCAGCGCCGTCAGGCAGAGGCCGACCCGCAAAACCACAGTGAAGGGGTTCACGTGCCGAGTATTTCACACCGCTCTCCCAGGGTGGAGGCGCCCACGGTTTCTGTCCGACCCACCGGGCCGGGCGCACCGGGTACGCTGACGACGTGACCCCCCCGGTGCCCGACTCCCTCGCCCGCCTCGCCCGTGCGGAGGCAGCGGGGCAGGGGCGTTACCGCGAGTTCGGGGGGGTGGAGCGCTTCGGCCCGCTCGTCGCCGCGCACGCCGGGCCTGACCTGCCCGTCAACGCCGCCTGGCACGACGGAGGCGCGGGGCTCACGGAGCCGGACCTGAACGCCTTCGAGACCTTCAGCGCGGCGCGCGGGGAGCGGGCCACCCTGCACGTCCTGTCGCACGCCGCGCCGCCCCTGCTGCCCCTCCTCCGGGCGCGCGGGTACGCGCTCGACCATGTGCTGCACGCCTACACCCACGACCTGACGCACCTGCCCCCGCCCCCCGACCTGGACGTCCGCGAGGAGCCCGACCCGGACGCCTGGGCGGACCTCGCCGCGCGGGGCTTCGGGGCGGGCAGCGAGGGAGTCATGCGGGTGAACGCCCGCCTGACGGGCACGCGCCGCCTCGTCGCGGGGGTGGAGGGGGTGCCCGCCGGGGTGGCGGCCCTGAGCCTGCAAGGAGGAATCGCCGCGTTCTACAGCGCCGCGACCCTGCCGGGGTGGCGGGGCCGGGGGGTCCAGACGGCCCTCCTCGCCGCGCGGCTGCATCTCGCCGCCCGCATGGGAGCCGACCTCGCCAGCGTGTTCGTCACGCCGGAAAGCGGCAGCGAGCGCAACGTGCGCCGCGCCGGGTTCGCGCTGGCGGGTGCGCGGCTGACCTTCACGCGGGAGTGAATGTGGGGGACCGAGGTGCGCCGTCAACCGCGCCGCGTACCCGGCTCGCCGCTGGGCGGGCATCACCGCACCGTGGGTCAGGGACAGGTCGTCGCCCGCCCAGCGTGGAAAGACGTGGACGTGATAATGCCACACGTCCTGATTTCCGGTGGGTTCGTTGTGCTGCCGCAAGCTCACACCCTCGCAGCCGTACGCGGCCTTCATGGCGAGGGCCACCCGGCGCGACAGGGCGTGAATCCGCGCGCCGAGGTCGTCCGGGAGGGTGGAGAGGTTCTCGTGATGAGCGGTGGGAATGACCAGGACGTGCCCCGGCGTGCCCGGCCACTGCTTCGCCGCGATCAGGGCGATGACCTGGGCGTCCCGGTATACCACGTCGCTCTCGCGGCTCCAGACGTGCCCATTCACCACCCCCGCCGCGAGGAGGCAGAAGGGGCAGACGTAGCCGGACGGGGCGTGGGTCACCCTCTCGCCGTCCGCACCGCGTCCCGCACCGCCGCGCACACCGCCTCCTGCACGAGGGCGCCGAGGAGCATGGGATCGGCGGGGGGCAGGGTGCAGGCGCTCAGGACGAAAGCGCTGTCCCCGTCCCAGAAGGTGTGGCTGGGGTGGATCACCCGGCCCAGCGCGGTCTGCGCGGCGTCGGCGAGGCGGCGGGCCTCGTTCTTGGTGAGCGTGTGCTCGGTGGCGACGGCGACGAGGGTGGTGCTCTCCACGTCGCCCGGCGTGACGGTGCCGCCCCCGAAGGCCGCCGCCCCCGGCCCCACACCCGGCCCGGCCAGCACGCCGCCGCGCTCGTCGAGCACGTCCCCGATGGGGTTGACGACCGCCAGCGCCCCGACCCGGACGCCGTGGCGCTCCACGAAGACGCTGCCCAGGCCGCCCGGCACGGTGAAGTCCTGCCCCAGGTACTTGCCCGCCGTGGCGCCCGTGCCCGCGCCCACCCGTCCGCGCCCGACCGGGGCGTCCGACGCCGACCGGGCCGCCGCCTCGCCCTCGCGCTCGCCGGGGCGGGCCCGGGGGTCCCCCACCCCGAGGTCGTAGACCACCGCCGCCGGGACGAGGGGCACGCGCGCCCAGGGCGTCTCGTGTCCGACCCCGCGTTCTTCGAGCACCCGCACCACGCCGCTCGCCGCCGCGAGACCGAAGGCACTCCCGCCCGTCAGCAGCAGGGCGTGGACCCGCTCGACCTTCTTCTCGGGCGAGAGCAGCACCCCCTCGCGCGTGCCCGGACTTGGCCCGAGAAAACTCGCGGAGGCGACCGCGCCCCCGTCGGGGCAGAGGATCACCGTGCAGCCCGTCTGGCCCACGGAGTCGGTCCAGTGGCCCACGCGAAAGCCGGGCACGGCGGTGAGGGTGGAATTGGGCAGGGTCATTCCCGTATTGCAGCACGCCGGGCACATGGCCGAGGAGACGACGCAACGACGGCGCCCCGGGGACTCCCCCAGGGCGCTTCTGCTGATCGCTGAGAGCGAACCGCTTCTAAGGCGTCTTCAGCGCGTACCCGATGCCGCGCACCGTGCGGATGATCCCGTACCCGTCGAGGTCGCGCAGCTTGGCGCGCATGTTCGCCATGTGCACGTCCACCACGTTGGAGTTGCTGGGCAGCTCGCCGTTCCAGACCTCGCGCTCGATCTCGGCGCGCGAATACACGCGGCCCGGCTGGCGGGCCAGGAAGGTCAGGAGGTCGAACTCCTTGGGTGAGAGACGGACCTCGTGGCCGTTGTAGTGGCACAGCCGCTTTTGCGGGTGGATTTCGAGGGCGCCGATGGAGATCACCTCGCCGTGTTGCTGGTGGCGAAGCTGCACCTTGACCCGGGCGACGAGTTCCTCCGGGTGGAAGGGCTTGGTCATGTAGTCGTCGGCGCCCGCCTCCAGGAGGTTGACCTTGCGGTCCACGGCGTCCATCGCGGTCAGGATGATGATGGGCACACTGCTCGTCTTGCGCAGGCGGCGGGCGATCTCGGCGCCGTCGAAGTCGGGCAGGCCGAGGTCGAGGATGACGAGTTCGGGGCTGTTCTCGCGGGCGCTCGTCAGACCCGTCACCCCGTCGGGGGCGGTCAGCACCTTGTACCCGGCCTGCTCCAGCTCGTACTGGACGACGCGGGTGATATCGGGATTGTCTTCGATCAGCAGGATACGTTGGTCCATGAGGTATGCCTTTTTCTCCCGGCGATAAGCCTGTTTCCCGCCATCGTAGGGGCCGGAGAGAGGGAGGCGGGAACTGCCCCGGTTTATGCTCCCTTAACACCGCCGCCGAAAAAGGCCCGTCAGCACGTCACTTTTCTGTTCTGTGCACCGTTTTCCGCCCGGAGGAGGCCTTCTCCCCGAGCCCCGGCCCTTGCGAGCTGGCTACGCTGCCCCCATGCGTTCTATCGGCGAGGTGCGAGCGGCGGCGGCGGCCCTTCCCCACTCGCGGGAGACCTTCCCCTTCGGTGAAACGACTCTGGTGTTCAAGGTGGGCGGACCGGACGGCAAGATGTACGCGCTGACCGACATCCTGGCCGACCCGGCGAGCCTGTCCGTGAAGGTCACGCCGGAACGGGGCGAGGACTTGCGCGCCGAGTACGCCGCCATTGCCCCCGGGTATCACCTCAACAAGCGCCACTGGGTGACGGTCACGCTCGACGGCACGGTGCCGGACACGCTGCTGCGGGAACTGCTGGCGGGCAGCCACGCGCTCGTCGTGCGCGGCATGACGCGGGCCGAGCGGGCGGAACTGGGGCTGGGGTGAGAGGGGTGTCGTTGGGGACGGCGACCTGTCCTTTTCCCAGGGCGCACCGCAAAGGAAAGAAGCCGGAGCATCGGCCCCAGCTTTCTCCATTCCTGTTTTCGAGGGGCTAGAACGCCGTCTCCAGCGCCCCCAACGCCGCTTCCGGGTTCTGAATCCCCGCCTGCGCCATGTCGGGCCTGCCCCCGCCCTTGCCCCCGGCGGCGGCGGCGAGCCTGCCCACGAGTTGCCCCGCGTGCGCGCCCCGGCTCACCGCGTCCTTCGTCGCCTTGACGACCAGCCCCTTGTCGCTGGCGATCACGGCGAGGTCGGCACCGCTCCCGTCCAGCAGCTTGTCGGCGGCCCCGCGCAGCTCATTGCCCTCGATGCCGGAGAGCCGCAGCGCCGCGACCTTGAAGCCGCCCAGCTCGCGCACCTGGGAGGCCACGCCGCTTCCCCCGCCCATCTGCGCCTCGGCGAGTTGACGCCGGGCCTGTGCCGCTTCCTGCTGTGCAGACTTGAGCGCGGCCTGCAAGCCAGAAACGCGCCCCTCCAGCCCGTCAAGGTTGGTGTTCAGCAGCCCGGCCACCCGGCCCGCCGTGTTCAGGCGCTCGCGGACCCAGGTGCTCGCCGCCTCGCCCGCCAGCGCCTCGATGCGGCGCACGCCCGCCGCCACGTTCTCGTCGGACACCATCACGAAGGCGCCGATGTCCCCGGTGCGGGCCACGTGCGCCCCGCCGCACAGCTCCTTGCTCGTCACCGTCCGCCCCTCGAAGGGCACGCCGCCCTCGACGCTCACCACCCGCACCCGGTCGCCGTACTTCTCGCCGAAGAGGGCCGTGGCCCCCGCCGCCCGCGCCTCCTCCAGCGGCATCTCGCGCCACGTCACCGGGAAATTGGCCGTCACCCAGCGGTTGACCAGCCGCTCGACCGCCGCGATCTCGTCCGCGCTCAGCGCCGCGCCGTGGCTGAAGTCGAAGCGCAGGCGGTCCGGGGCGACGAGCGAGCCCGCCTGCCGCACGCCCGAGCCCAGCACCGCGCGCAGGGCCGCGTGCAGGAGGTGGGTGGCCGTGTGGTGCCGCTGGATCGCCTGCCGCTCGGGGGCGACGAGGGCGCGCACCGTCAGGCCGGGGGTCAGGGTCCCCTCCTCCACCAGCACGTCGTGGAGGAACACGCCGCCCGGCGTCTTGCGGGTGTCGCGCACCAGGCCGCGTCCCGCCTGACCGTTGGCCCCCTCCCACTCCAGCACGCCCGTGTCCCCGACCTCGCCGCCGCCCTCCGCGTAAAAGGGCGTGCGCGAGAGGACGACGGTCGCCTCGCTGCCCGCCGTCAGGTGGTCCAGCCGCTCGCCCGCACCGACGATGGCAAGCACCTCGCCCTGCGTGTCGAGGTCGTCGTAGCCGACAAATTGCGTTGGCGGCAGCCCCTCCAGCGCCTCCTGCCCGCCGCCGAAGAGTTCGGACTTGCCGTACTTGCTCCCGGCCCGCGCGAGTTCCTGCGCTTTCTCCAGGCTCTCGGCGTACCCGGCCTCGTCCACGCTGACGCCGTACTCCTCGGCGATCTCCTTTGTTAAATCCAATGCAACGCCGTGAGTATCAGACAGTTGAAATGCCACTTCGCCTTTCAACTTAGGTTCAAGGGAGGAGAGCGTAGATTTAATGCTTTCGCCGAATTGTGGGGTTTGCGAGATAGAAGTATCGAGACCGCTCGCCTTGAATTGCTCTTGTAAACGTCGAAGGCTCTCTGCTAAAGGGCTTTCCTGAGTTTTGCGTAAGGCTTGCGCTAAAATCTTATTGTTATCTCGGATGGTTTCAATAGAGGCGATATGAGATGCAGAAGATAATTGTTTTTGGGTCTGCTTGATACTCTCAAGAACTGGACTTGACTGGATACTTTTCAGCGTTTCGAGTAGTTGAACATTACTATCTCGAATGGCCCTCGAAAATTCTGGAGAAGACATAAGCTCTTGAATGCGACGGACGCCATCCAGTGAACCACTCATGGACTCTGCTATCGACTTTTCTACTAGAGGCATCCCGCTCTCCAGCGTTTTCAAGAACCGCTCCTCCTCCGCCCGGATGGCCGCCGTCACCCGCGCCTCCTCCGTCACCAGTTCGGGGTACGCGCCGCCCATCTTCTCGACGACGAGGGGCACGAGCTTGTAGAGCGTCGGCTCGCGCAGGCCGAGGAGGTAGGCGTGACGGCTCGCGCGGCGCAGAATCTTGCGGATCACGTACCCGCGCCCGGTGTTGCTCAGCGCCACCCCGTCCGCCACCGTCATGCTCACGCTGCGGATGTGCTCGGCGACGACGCGGTGGGAGACGCTGACCTCGCCCTCGTACGGCTTGCCGCTGAGTTCGGCCACCCGCTCGACGATGGGCCGGAACACGTCGTTGGAGTAGAAGTCGGGCACGTCCTGCACGACGCTCGCCACGCGCTCCAGCCCCATGCCGGTGTCGATGTTCTTGAAAGGCAGGTCGGCGAGGACGGGCGTGCCGTCTTCTCGCGGGTCCTGGCGGTCATACTGCGGGAAGACGAGGTTCCAGACCTCCAGAAAGCGAGCGCTCTCGCGGGTCTGGGCGTAATCAGCCCAGGTATCGTCACCGTAGGCCGGGCCCCGGTCGTAGTAAATCTCCGAACAAGGCCCGCACGGCCCGTTCGGTCCCTTGAGGGGCGCGTCGGCGGGCCAGAAGTTCTCGTCGGCGCCGAAGCGGTGGATGTGCTCGGCGGGCAGGCCGACCTCCTGGGTCCAGTACCCGAACGCCTCGTCGTCGTCCTCGTAGATGGTGACATACATCCTGGCCGGGTCCATGCCCATCCACTCGGGGCCGGTCAGGAACTCCCACGCCCAGAGGATCGCCTCGCGCTTGAAGTAGTCCCCGAAGGAGAAGTTGCCCATCATCTCGAAGAGGCTGAGGTGCCGTCGGGTGCGCCCCACGTTCTCGATGTCGCCCACCCGGATGCACTTCTGCGCGGTCGTGACCCGCTTGCTCTCGCCGTAGCCCGGGAACTTGGCGGGCGCGCCCATGAACTGTGGCTTGAAGGGCTGCATCCCCGCGACCGTGAAGAGGGTGGTGGGGTCGGGGGCGATCAGCGAGTGGCTGGGCAGACGCAGGTGCCCCTTGCTCTCGAAGAATTGCAGGTACTTCTCCCGAATTTCAAAGGTGGTGAGGGGCGCGGTCATGGCGGAGAGTATATCGGCGGGGGTGGGCGGCGAATCCGCCGTGTACACGCTTGGGCGTGCGCCGGATGGCCGATGTGCCTTCTCGTTGATCCCAGCAAAGGCACTCGCATTCCAACGAAAAGAGGCGAAGCCGCCGCCTCGCCCCTTGAAAGAAACCGAGCCTCAGACGAACTGGCCCCCGTGCCGCGCCGCTGCCGCTGCCACCGCGTCCGCCGGAACCGAGTCCTCGACGGCGACGGCGCGGCCACCGCCCGACAGGCCGCTGCTGAGGCGGTCGTGCTGATCGTCACTCACGTCGTAGGACCCGCTCGTGTCGCCGACGCCCCCGGTGCCTTCCGCCGTCGCCCCACCGGCGACCGCGCCCACCGCCGCGCCCACGCCGCTGCCGAGCGCCGTCATGCCCAGGATGACGGGCAGGGCCAGGCCGCCCGTCGCCACCGTCGCCACCGACCCGATCACCCCGGCCACCGCCCCCGCAGCGGCGCCGATGCCCGTGCCCTCGACGGCTCCCCGGCCAGCCTCGTGGGCGGTGTCCACCTCTCCCGCACCTGCCGTCCCGGTGGTCGTGGAGCCCGCCTCCATCTGCCGCGTGGCGTCGGTCATGCGGCGGTTGACGGTGACGTGGCCGACCTCGGGCTGGATCAGGCCCTGCGCGCGGAGGTCGGCGATGAAGGCGTCGGCCGCATCCTTGGTGGGAAAAAGAAGGTGCCTCATGAGCGCCAGTCTGGGGTCGGGCCCGCGCCCTGGGGTGAGAGGGCCGCCAAACCGGGTTGGGGCATGGGGGTCCTGGGGCCTCATGGGAGCGGACGGGCCGGTCACGCGACCAGACCCGCCCGCCGCCTGCCCTCACCGTCAGTCCAGGTCCACCGCCCACCACGCCTCCCTCTGCGCGGCGAGGCGGGAGCGCGGGTCGCCGATGGTGCTCAGCGCCTGGGTCAGGCCCTGCCAGTCGGGCTCGCTCATGGGGTCGATGGCGAGGGCGCGCTGGTGGAACTGCGCGGCGTCCTTGGCGCGTCCGGCGGCGGCGGCGGCCTTGGCCGCGTGGCCGAGAATGCTGAACTGTTTTTGCTCCAGCCGGGCACGTACGTCGTCCACCCAGGGGCTGTCGGCACCGGGGAGAAAATTGCCGTACATGCCGGTGAGTTCGCGCAGTTCCTCCAGCCCTAGCGCCCCCTGCTCGGCCTGGGCGGCGAGGAGTTCGTAGCGCGACACGTCGTAGGTGGGGCTGAGGTCGGCGGCGAGGGCGTAGCGGCGGTTGGTGCTCACGACCGCCTCGTTGCTCAGGCTGCGGCGCAACCTGTGCAGGGTGGTGTGGAAGAGGCTGCTCGCCCGCGCCTCGTCCTTCTCGGGCCACAGCGCCTCGGCGGCCTCCCAGGAGGTGACTTCCCTGTGCTCCAGCAGGTAAAAGAACAGTTCGAGCGCCTTGCGCGACACCCAGGACACGGCCGCACCCTGCCACACGACCTGCGCGGTGCCGAGCGCCCGGGCCTCCATCGCGCTCTCGCTTTGCAGGCTCAGGCCCGCGCGGCGGAGTCGAGCGTCCACGGCGGTCGTCAGGTCCTGCGGGGTGAAGGGCTTGGGCAGGTAGTCGTCGGCGCCGAGGTTCATGCCCCTTCTGACGTCGCCGCGCTCGGCGTGGCTGGAGAGCAGCACGAAGGGCAGGGCGCTCAGTTGGGCGTGGGTGCGGACCTGCTCCAAAAACTCCAGCCCGGTCATGTAGGGCATCACCACGTCGCTGATCACGAGTTCGGGGGTAAACACCTTCAGGAGGTCGAGGGCCTCGACGGGGTGGCGGCTGGTGCGGACTTCGTGGCCCGCACGGGTGAGAATCACGCTGATGAGCTTGAGGATGGCGGCGTCGTCATCCACCACGAGGATGCGCGGCATGACTGACAGTCTAGTCATTCCGTGAGAATTGTGGGTGGAAAACCCGTCATTTTTGAGCGGACCTTTGCCTCACCGCCCGACTCGTCTAGGCTGGGGGGATGACAGCACCGCTCGCCCACCCCCTGACGGTCATTCACACCCGGGCCCTGACGCTCGACGACACGCGGCCGCAAGCCCAGGCCGTCCTCGTCGGGGGTGGGCGGGTGCTCGCGGTCGGCACGCGGGAGGAGGTCGCGGCCCTCGCCCCGCGCGCCCAGGTGCTCGACCACCGCGACCTGACCCTGACGCCGGGGATGAGCGACGCCCACATCCACCTTGTCTCCTACGGGTTCTCGCTCTCCGAACTCGGCCTGCACGGGGCGAGAAGCGTGTCCGAGGTGCAGGCGCGGGTGCTGCAACGGGTGCTCAACACCCCTGCCGGAACCTGGATTCGCGGTGGCGGCTTCCTGCTGGCCGAGCTGGGCCTGAACGGGTACCCCACGGTCAGGGCTCTGGACGAGGTGAGCCCCCACCACCCCGTCCTGCTGTACTCGCGCGACCTGCACCTCGCCTGGGCGAACTCGCTCGCATTGCGGCTGGCGGGCATCAACGACAGCACCCCGAACCCCGAGGGCGGCGTGATCGTCCGGCCCCTGGGCACGTTGCTGGAGAGCGCGACCGAACTCGCTGCGAACGCGATGCCCGTTCCCAGCGAGGCGGAGTACCTGCGGGCGGCGAAGGCGGGGGCGGACGACCTCGCCTCGCGCGGGTACGTCAGCGCGCACACGATGGCCTTCGAGGCGCCGGACGCGCCGCGCGCGCTCCAGACGCTCGCTGCGCGGGGGGAATTGCCGCTGCGGGTGTGGGCCACCCTCCCCCACGAGCGGCTGGGACTCGCGCGGGACCTCGGCGTGGGACGGAACCCGGGCGGCCTCTTCCAGTGGGGCGGGGTCAAGTTCTTCGCGGACGGGGCGCTGGGCAGCCGCACCGCCTGGCTGCACGCCCCCGGCTTCGCGGACGGCAGCGGCACGGGCATCCCGCTCGATTCACCGGAGCTGATCCGCGAGCTGGGCGCGGAGGCGCTGCGGCTGGGCCTCGCCCCCGTCACCCACGCCATCGGCGACCGGGCGAACACGGAGGTGCTGGACGCCTATGACAGCCTGCGCGACCTCGCCGCTCAGAAGAACATCCCCCTGCGGATCGAGCACGCCCAGCACCTCCGGCCCGAGGACCTCCCCCGCTTCCGGGGCATCGCGGCGGGGGTGCAGCCCATCCACCTGCACGCGGACGGGCCCCTCATCCGCTCCCTGCTGCCGCACCTGGCGGGGACGAGCTATCCCTTCCGCAGCCTGCAAGGCGCCGGGGCCATCCTCGCCTTCGGGTCGGACGCTCCGGTCGCCCCACCCGAGTACCGCGCCAACTTCGCCGCCGCCCTCACCCGCCGCGACGACGAGGGCCATCCCCTCGCCCCGCAGGAGGCGCTGACCGAGATGGACGTGCTGTGGGCCCACACGCGCGGTCCCGCCCTCGCCGCCGGGTGGGACGACGAGGGGGTCATCCGGCCCGGGGCGCGGGCGGCCTTCACCCTCTGGGATAGGCTGGGGGGGAACGCGCGGGCGCTGGTGCTGTGAAGTACGAATTGCGTTGGCCGCCGAACGGACGTGAGGTTGATGTCTGGTTGAATGAGCTGCCCACCGAGAATCTTGCAACAGTGGACCCCAAGCCGCTGACATTTCCGGCGAATGTGATTTGGGCAGAACGAACGGCGGCGCTGAGTCAAAGGTTTCCGCTTAACGTCAACCGTTACGGCCTGCTTGGCGGCAGTTTCATTCCGCATCGGGAGAAAGCATTTCTCCTGCACCTGCCTGTACCCGTCGTTGACTCCCTTTCACCATATCAAGAGCCTTATCGTCGCCCCGGCCTACCTGAAGAATTTCAGGCTACTGTCGTGGACGGTATCACCCACGACTTAGCCACCTTGCCCTGCGGCTCGCTCTATCTGTGTGCTGCGGCTCATGACGTGGTCGGTTCAAGTCAAGTGGGATTCAAGACGCTCAGCATATCGCTTATGAATCTGCTGTCACTGCCTGCCTGGGATGAGGAGGTCGTAGCCTCGGGCCACTGGTTCGTGTCGCCACTTCGCTGAACTCAAGCACCCAGAAAAGAAGAGAGGCTGAGCCGCTTGTCACGCTCAGCCTCTCCTCCTCCAATCCCACCTCTATGCCTCCACGCCCTCCGGCAGTTCCGCGTTCGAGTACACGTTCTGCACGTCGTCGAGGTCTTCGAGGGAGTCGATCAGGGTCATCAGCTTGCGCACGTCGCCCTCGCTGACCGCGACCGTGTTGGTGGGGATCATGGTGACCACGCCGCTCTCGGCCCGGAAGCCCGCCGCCGCCAGCGCGTCCTGCACGGCGTAGAGGTCGTTCGGCGCGGTGCTGATCTCCAGCCCGTCCTCGGACTCCTGAAGGTCCTCGGCGCCGTGCTCGATGGCGGCCTCCTGGGCGGCCTCGGAGGCGTCGGGCAGGAGGATCACGCCCTTTTTCTCGAACTGCCACGCGACCGAGCCGCTGGTGCCCAGACTCCCGCCGCGCTTGTTGAAGACCGCGCGGATGTCGGCGACGGTGCGGTTCACGTTGTCGGTCAGCGTCTCGATGAAGATCGCCGTGCCGCCGGGGCCGTAGCCCTCGTAGGTGACCTCCTTGTACTCGGCGGCCCCCTCCGCCGCGCCCGCCGCACGCTTGATCGCGTTCTCGATGTTGTCGGCGGGCACGGTGTCGGCCTTCGCCGCCGCGATGGCGTTCTTGAGGCTGAGGTTTCCTGCCGGGTCGCCGCTGCCGCCGCTCCTCACCGCCGCCTGAATCGCGCGGATGTGCTTGGAGTACATCGCGCTCCGCTTCTTGTCGTTCGCGCCCTTCTTGCGCTTGATCTGCGCCCACTTGCTGTGACCGGCCATGTTCAGTCTCTCCTTACCCTAAAACCGCGCCCGCCGGGAAGCCGGGGCGCGTGACCCGGACATTCTACCGCGCCGCAGAGGCTGAACTTCGTGTATCCGGTGACGGGCGGGGCGCCGACTTCATGACGCCACGTTCTGAACGGCGCTAGGATGCACCATGAAAAGGACGTTGCTGGCGGCGGCGCTGCTCGGCCCCCTGCTGGGGTCGTGTGACCTCAATCCCCCTCCGGCGCAACCCCAAAGCGGCGAACTGGCCCTGCAACACGTCCAGTTCCTGTCCCAGGAGATCGGCAGCCGTGTGGGCGGCAGCCAGGGGGAACAGAACGCCGCCGCCTACAGCTACAGCGTCCTGCGGGAGAGCGGCTACGCGCCCCGCCTGCAAGCCTTCGAATACACGGGGGAGGGCAGCGTGACCCGCAGCCTGAACGTCGTCGGCAGCAAAGCCGGCCAGAGCGCCCGGGAGATCATCGTCATCGCGCATATGGATACCGTCAGCGTGGGCCGGGGGGCGGACGACAACGCCAGCGGCGTCGGGGTCCTGCTGGAGGCCGCGCAACGCCTGCGGCAGGTCCAGACGCCGTACACCCTGCGCTTCATCGTCGCCGGTTCCGAGGAAGACGGGCTGCGGGGCAGCCGCGACTACGCCAGCCGCATGAGCGCCGGGGAGGTGGCGAACACGGTGCTGGTGATCAATCTGGACAGCCTGCTGGCGGGAGACCAGATGTACGTCTACGGCGAGGGCGCCCAGGGCGCGGCCAGCCGCGACGACGCGCTGAGCTGGGCCGGGCAGCACGGCCTGAACGTGATCACCCAGCCGGGCGAGAACCCCGAGTACCCCGCCGGCACCACCGGGGACTGGAGTGACCACGCCCCCTTCAAGAAACTCGGCCTCTCCTACGCCTATCTGGAAGCCACCAACTGGACCCTCGGGGACAAGGACGGATATACCCAGACCGAGAAGCACGGCGAAATCTGGCACACCGAGAACGACACGCTGGCGTTTCTCAACCGCGAGTTCCCGGGCCGCGTGCAGCAGCACCTCGAAGGCTTCAGCGACCTGCTGGTCCACATGCTGAGTCAGCCTCCCGCCCCCGCCGCGACCGCCCAGCCCCTCGGCCTGCCACAGCGCGTCCGCGAGGTTCCGGCCGAACGCTGGCGCTGAGGTCCGCTGCCGCCTGCCCGCCGCTCTACCGGGCGGGTTGTTCTGGTCCTCAGCCGTCCTCGTTGTCGGGCTCGATGGCGGGGTGAGCGGGTTGAAAGCGGGCGTGATCCTCCGTGGGCGTCCGGTTCTCGCGCTCACCCTGTTCCGGCCCGGTGTCCACGCCGCTGATGACGACCTCGCCCCGGCCCCGCTCGCCCCGCGTTTCCTCGCCGTGCGTGCCGCCTGGAGTCTGGGTCATGCCCCAGGGTACGGCAAGAGACGGGGCGGGGTGTCGTGCTCCGGGGCCTCAGCGCGTCAGCGCCTCCTCCAGCGCCTCGGCGAAGGCGTCCTCGTCGTCGAGCCAGGGGGAGTGCCCGGCGTCGAGGACCGTTACGTCGGCGCCTACGAGGTCGGCGAGCCACTGGACCTGCTCGGGATAGCTCGTGCGGTCGTGGACCCCAGCGATCACGAAGACGGGGCGGCGCAGTTCTTGCAGGAAGGGCGGGTACTCGAACTCCCACAACCCCTGGTTGACGAGTGCCTCCTGCACCTCGCCGCCGCCCACGAGTTGCCCCTCGGCGTCGGCGAACTCCTGGCGCATCCGGCTGGCCGCGTCGCGGTATTGCAGCCGGTTGAGGAGGTCGCGGGCGTTGAGCAGCCCGAAGGCCGCCTCCACCCGCGCCTCGCCCACCGGGGCGTACTCGCCTTCCGGGGTGCGGGCGCGCACCTCCCCCGCCGGGTCGTCGAGGGGCACGCCGCGCAGGGCGCTCGCCTCCGCGAGCAGGGTCAGGGCCAGCTCCGGGAAGTGAAGCCAGGGGTTGACGAGGACCACGCGCGCCGTGCGGGTCGGGTGTCTCCGCGCGTACTCCAGTGCGACGAGGGCCCCGAAGCCGTGCCCCAGCGGAATGATCTGCTCGGCCCCCACGTACTCGCGCACGGCCTCCACGTCGGCCACCAACGTGTCGAGGTCGAGGGTGTCGCCGCCCTGCTCGGTGTCCGCGAGTGCGCCGCTGCGCCCCGAACCGCGCTGGTCGAGGTAGACGACGCGGCGGTGTTCGAGCCGCTCGCCGAAGAGGGTGCGGAAGGCGTAGGCGTTGTAGCCGGGGCCGCCGTGCAGGAAGACGAGGGTGGGCTCGCCGGGCGAGGGGTCTTCCGGGCCGGTCACCTCGAAGTAGAGGTCCGCGCCGTTGAGGCGCTCGAAGGTCGGCTCGTCCTGCCAGGTCATGCGGGCATTGTAGGAGCATGATGGAAGCGAAAAGGGCCGCCGTCCCGGTCGCGCCGCCCGCCCTGCATTACCCTGCCGCCATGACCGACCCCGCACCGCAGGGCATCGCCTTCACGCTCGACGGGGTGGACGACCTGACGTTTACCCGCATCCTGCGCGACGTGACGCGGGACGACGCCTTCCGCCGCCCCCTCCAGATTCAGGCCCAGGAGCCGCGCCCCGGCAGCCCCGCCCGCCTGACGCTGGTCTTCCGCCCCGCCGACCGGACGCGCGCCATCGAGGCGATGCAGCGCCTCAAGACCGTGCTGCTGCGTCACGGCGTGCAGGTGGACTCGGTGCGGGTGCCGGGCGGGGACTGAGGACTCTCAGCCTTCCGTGTCCCCGTCCCCGAGCAGGGCGGTCACCTGATCGGCATTCAGCCCCTTGCCAGAGGGAATCGGCACGCCGGAAGCCGGGCGGATGGCGAAGTCGGCGGGCGCGTCACTCTGCTCGACGGAAGGACTCTCGTCGGCCACAGCGGGGCGGACGGCCAGGGTCGGGTTGACGGGCGGCGCGTCTTGATCGTCGTCTCGGGTCATGGCCCAGCGTGCCATCCCTCTGTCAGGGGAGGTTGATCTCCGGGCGAGGCTTCGTGCTGAACTGGGGGGGATGCGCCGTCTCCTGCCCCTCCTCCTCGTTCCCCTGCTCGTCGGCGCCGCACCCGCCCCGGCTTCTCCCCTGCGCGTCGTGATCCTCAGCGACTTCAACGGGGCCTACGGCAGCACGGCGTATCCGGCGGCCCTGACCCGCAGCGTGGGCCGCATCGTGCGCGAGTGGAAACCGGACCTCGTGCTCTCGGCGGGGGACCTGATCGCCGGGCAGAAGGCGGCTCTTACCGACGCGCGGGTGCGGGCGATGTGGGCGGCCTTTGACCGGGACGTGCGTGCACCGCTCGACAAGGCGGGCATCCCCTTCGCCTTCACCCTCGGAAACCACGACGCGAGCCTGCGTCGGGACCGGAGGCTGGCCGCCGAATACTGGCGGGGGCACGCGCCGGAGTTGAACTACGTGGAGCGGGCCAATTTCCCCTTCCGGTACACCTTCACCTTCGGAGGCAGGCTGTTCGTGGCCGTCCTCGACGCCAGCGGGCCGAATGTGGGGGCGGATCAGCGGGCGTGGCTGGCCCGGCAACTCGCCACCCCGGAGGCGCGGGAGGCAGGCATCCGGCTCGTGGTGGGCCACCTTCCCCTCGCGGGCGTGAGCGGGGGGAAGAACAAGCCCGGCGAGATCATCCGCGATCCCCTCCCGTTGCGGAAAATCATGGAAGAGGGCCGGGTCCTAGCCTACGTCAGCGGGCACCACGCGGCCTTCTACCCGGGACGGCTGGGCGGGCTGAACGTCCTCGCCAGCGGGGGCATCGGCGGGCGGGACTACGTGGGGCACCCGAGGACGGCGCGCAGCACGGTCACGCTGCTTAGCCTCGACACCGCCGGGGGCACCGCGACCTTCAAGACCTTCGACGCGGACACGGGGGCGGAGGTCAAGATGGCCTCGCTTCCTGCGCGGTTAAACGGGCTGGGCGGTTCGCTTGTCCGGGTAGACGAACTGAAATAAGAGGGCCGGGAACGCCACCCACCCGCGTCCCCGGCCCCCTTCCCCGGCTTACGCCTCGCTGTACGTCTTCTCGATGGGCATCCCGACCGCATTGCCCCACTCGGTCCAGCTTCCATCGTAGTTGCGGACTTTGGGATAGCCGAGCAGCTCGCGCAGGACGAACCACGAGTGGCTGCTCCGCTCGGCGATGCGGCAGTAGGCGATCACGTCCTTGTCGGGGGTGACGCCCTCGCCCTCGTAGAGCGCCTTCAGCTCATCCGCCGTCTTGAAGGTGCCGTCCTCGTTGGTGGCGCGGGCCCAGGGGATGTTCGCCGCGCCGGGGATGTGTCCGCCGCGCAGCACGCCTTCCTGCGGGTAGTTGGGCATGTGCGTGACCTTGCCCGAGAACTCGTCGGGGCTGCGCACGTCCACCATCGCGCCCTGCCCGCCCCGGACGGTCTCGATGTGCGCCTTCACCTCGTCGCGGTAGGCGCGCAAGCTCTCGTCGCGGTGCAGGGCGGGGTACTGGGTCGCCTCGTAGCTCGGCGCGTCGGTCGTCAGCTCGCGGCCCTCGGCGACCCACTTCTGGCGCCCGCCGTTCATCAGCTTCAGGTTCTGAACCCCGTTGTAGCTCAGGAACCAGTAGGCGTAGGCGGCCCACCAGTTGCTCTTGTCGCCGTACAGGATGATCTGGTCGCCTTCCTTGAGGCCCAGGCGACCGAGGAGGGCCGACAACTCCTCCGGCCCGATGAATTCGCGCATCACGGGGTCCCAGAAGTCCTGCTGCCAGTCCACCTTCACGGCGCCGGGGATGTGGCCGGTGTCGTAAAGCAGGATGTCCTCGTCCACCTCGATCAGACGGAGGCCTTCCTGGTTCAGGTTCTGGGCAACCCAGTCGGTGCTCACGAGCACGTCTTTCACGTAGTCCATTGCGCTCTTCCTCCTTTGACCTCGGGAATTCTAACGGTCGAGTCGTTGACCTTTTCGGTCAACTGGACAGGGCTCACCATACCGTCTGCGGGGGCGGGGGTACAGTTGGCGGTATGACCCAGCCCGCTCCCCTCCCCGAACGGCTCCAGAACATCGTCTTGCTGTTCAAGTCGGCGCCCAAGCCGCTGCGGCTCCAGGCCCTCCTCGAATACAGCCGCAAGCTCCCCCCTCTTCCCGAGAAGTACGTCGAGCACCCTGAATTCCTGCAAGCGGTCCCCGAGTGCGCCAGCCCCTTTTTCCTGGTGACGGAGCAGACCGAGCAGGGCGGCGTAAACATGTACTTCAAGGTTCCCGAGGAGGCCCCCACCGTGCGCGGCTACGCGGGCATCCTGCACGAGGCGCTGCAAGGCGAGTCGCCCGAGACGATCCTGAACATTCCCGATCAGTTCTACATGGACATGGGCCTGTCCGAACTCATCACGCCGATGAGGTTACGCGGCATGGGCGCCATCCTGATGCGCCTGAAAAACGACGTGCGGGAACACGCGGCGCAGGGTTGAGGGAAGAAAAGGCAGGAGGCCGGGGCGGTTGGGATGCCTCGGCCTCTTTCTTCGTGTGGAGAAGGGGCGGTCTTTCTCCCTCTCCCCTTGCGGGAGAGGGCCGGGGTGAGGGGGCGTGTGACCAGCTTCAAGTGATCAAGAAGCCTTGCCCCTCTTGTGGCCGCGCCGCAGGTCGTTTGCGTTTTCCCCCTCTGCTGCGCAGCTCTGCGAGTCCCAGCCTCCCCCACGAGGAGGGAGGAGCTAAGCCACCCCCGCCCCATGCGCCGCCACCAGCGCCGCCAGTGCCCGCCCCCGGTGGCTGATCGCCTGCTTCTCCTCCAAGGTCATCTCGGCGAGGGTGCGGGTCTCGCCGTCGGGGACGAAGAGGGGGTCGTAACCGAAGCCGCTCTCGCCACGCGGGCCTTCGAGGAGGGTGCCGGTCAGCTCGCCCCGGTACGTCTCCACGTTGCCGTCGGGATGGGCGAGGATGACCACCGAGACGAACTTCGCGCGGCGGTCTTTCACCCCGCGCAGCTTTTCGAGCAGGTAGAGGCTGCGCTCGTTGTCGTTCGCCCGGTTGCCGAAGCGGGCGCTGTAGACACCGGGCTGGCCGTTCAGGGCGGCGACCTCCAGCCCCGAATCGTCGGCGAGGGCGGGCACACCGCGCATCAGGGCCGCCGCGCACGCTTTCAGGGCCGCGTTCTCCTCGTAGGTCGTGCCCGTCTCCTCGGGGAGGGGGAAGCCGTTCAAACCCTCCAACTGCCAGCCCAACCCGCCCAGCGCCCCCGCGATCTCGCGCACCTTCCCGGCGTTCCCGGTCGCCACCACCACCCGCATTCCATCGCTCGTCACACCCACGAGTCTAGGCCCTGGTCAGTCACGCTTCCCTTTCAGCCAGCAGGGTCACCCGTCAGGGGGAGATTGGCCCGCACCCGCCACCTTTCTTCGCCCTCCCGCTTCCCGAAGAGGGTGACGGAGCGGTAGGTCTGGGCGTGGTGGGGGACCGTCAACGCCTCCAGCCGCTCACGCAATCCCGCCGGGTCCCCGCCCCCGTAGGGCTGCACCAGCGTGAAGTGCGGCTGCCACGAGTCCAGGCCGCGCGGTGTGTGGAGCAGGGCCATTCGCGCCCGCTCGAAGGGGGGCGACCCCTCCCCCACTTTCCCGTCGAAGGGCGAGGCGGTCACGAAACGGGCCAGCCGCGCGAGGAGCAGCGTGTGGAGCACGAGCAGGGGCGTGCCCGCGTCGAAGCGGTGGACCCAGGTCGTCCCGTCGTCCCAGACCTCGACCCGGCCCCCGGTGAGGGTGAGGGCGGTGCCGGGTGAGAGGCAGGCGACGCACGTGCGCACCTCCGCCTCGATCTCGGGCCACCGCGCCGGGTCGGTGTAGAAGCCCTCCACGACGGTCAGGTGCAGGCCGTACGGCCCCGCGTCCGCCTGATCCTCCGGGCGCAGGAAGTCCGGGAGCGGTACCTGTCTCCCCGCCCGCACGTCGAAGCCGAGGAGGTCGCTGCCCAGCCGGTAATACGGGTCGTCCTCCGGGGGGCAGAGGTAGACGGCGAAGCGGGTGCCGGAACGGGGGTCAGTCATGTCGGGGCCTGTGTTAGCGTGGGTGACTCATGGGGATCGCCCTTCCATTGGTCACCCTGCTGATGCTCTTGATCTTAGGGGCTGCCCTATGGGCGTCTTCGGGACGACAAAAGAGCCAACGCGAGCGGATCATCGGTCAGGCTATGGTGGCTGTAGGCATTCTGGGTCTGCTTATTGTCATGGGGCTGATCCACTTCCTGGCTCGAATCTTATGAATCTGGCTCCTGCTTTCAGAACACCCGCCAGCGGTAGAAGAGGAAGGCCAGCGTCGCCGCCAGCATCGAGGCGATGCCCAGCACGATCCACAGCGCCTCGGGGCTTTCAGAAAAGGGCAGCGGGATGTTCATGCCGAAGATGCTGGTGACGAGCGTGGGGATCGCCACCAGGATCGTCGTCACGGTCAGCACCTTCACGACCTGATTGACGTTGTTGCTGATGACGGAGGCGAAGGCACCCGCCATGCTCGTGAGGATGTTGCTGGCAATGGACGCCATCTCGATGGCCTGGAGGTTCTCGATCAGCACGTCGTCGAGGAGGTCGGAATCCTCCTCGTACATCTCGAAGATGCGGTCGCGCTTGACCCGCTCCATCATCGCCTCGTTGGCCTTGAGGCCGGTGATGAAGTACACCAGGCTCTTTTCGAGCTTCAGGAGGTCCATCAGCTCCTTGTTGCGGGTGGCCGTCTCCATCCGGTCCTCGATGGTGTCCACCCGCTTGTTGATCTGCCGCACGTCGATCAGGAAGCGCTGGGCGTTGCGCAAGAAGAGTTGCAGGGTCAGCCGGTTTTTCTTGGCGGTGCTCACCCGGCGCACCAGGCCGCCCACCACATCCTTGACGACCGGGTTTTCCAGCGCGCAGACGGTCACGAGGCAGTGGTCGGTGTGCAGGATGCCCAGCGGCACGGTGTCGTAGGGGATGTCGCTGTCTTCCCCGAGGCGGTAGCTCGTCTGCATGATGATCAGGAGTTGAGCGTCCTCGCGCTCGAAGCGGCTGCGCTCGTCGGGGTCGAGGGGATAGCTGAGGTAGTCGAGGGGCAGGCCCGTCTCGCGGCTCACGCGGGCGAGTTCCTCGGCGGTGGGGGCGGTGGCGTTGATCCAGCAGCCGTCGATGTACCCGTCGATGGTCTGGAGCTTGCCGCCGACGCTGCGGTAGTAGGTCAGCACGGGCGCCCCCCGGGAAAGTCAGTGTGAGGCATGGCGCGTCCTCCGGTGGAGACGGGATGGCGTGGGGGGCGGACTGGGCGGCTCGTGCTCGGCCTCATGAACGGTGGTCACGTCATCACCTCCTCTTCCTGGGAAAGGCGCGCGCTTGCGCGGGAGCCATCCTAGCGGGGCGGGGTCGGGCGGAGCAAGCGAGGACTTCACCCGGTTGGGGGCGCCGCTTTTCCGGGCCGCAAGAGTCGCCAGTTGGTCGCCAGGCGCCGGCACCCAGCCGCCGGGACCAGGCGGGAGCCCAACGAAAAAACCCCGGCGCGGGGCCGGGGCGGTGGGGGCGCCGGGATTTACAGGCCGAAGAAGGCGCGGTTCTTGACGATGAACTCGGTCTCGCCCGCGGGCACGTCCTCCTCGGGGAAGATGGCGCTGACGGGGCAGGCGGGGACGCACGCACCGCAGTCGATGCACTCGTCGGGGTGGATGAGGTACTGGTCGCCGCCGTCGTAGATGCATTCGACCGGGCACACCTCGGTGCAGGCCTGGTCCTTGACGCCGATGCAGGAGCTGACAATCACGTGAGGCATGGCGGACAGTATGCACAACCCCCCCCGGCCTGACAAGGACACCCACCCACCGGGCTAGTCAGGGTTTTTGTGCGCCGGGACGCAAAAAAAGCCGAGTCTGCGGCTCAGGATTGCGGCGGCGCGGCGGGGCGCGGCCCGTCCTGCACGGTCCGCAGGTGGGCCTCGGCCAGCCGCAGGTCGGCCTCCTGATCCACGTCGTTGCCGATGGCGGCGTGGGGCGTGATCAGGGCGCGGGCGGGCACGCCGAGGATGGCGCTGACGCGGGCCTCCAGTTCCGAAACGGTGAGGCGACCCGTCAGGAGACGCACCAGCACGCCGGGGCCGATCAGCCGGGCGAGTTTGAGGGGCGCTTTGCGGGCGGCGAGGACCTCGCGCAATCGGGGGAGGAACTGCCCGATCAACCGGGGGTCGAGCAAGAAGACGTTGCCGCCCGTGAAGGTGCCGTCGCGCAGGCGGGCATAGGTGCGGCGCACACCCGGAAAGGCCCGCTCGCAGTCCTCGCGCCGGACGACCGGGTAGACGAGGGCGGCGCCTTCGGGCGCGGCGGCGAGGACTTGAGAGAGCTGCTCGGGGGTAAGGAGGGGAATATCGGCGGTGGCGACGAGCACGCGCTCGCCGGGGGTCAGACCCAGGTCGGAGAGCGCCTCCACCCCCGCCTCCAGGTTGCTGAGCAGGGTGCCGTGGTCGGTGACGCGCTCTTCGATCCAGGGGTCGAGGTCCGGGGTGGTCGGGCCCACGTAGGCGACCCGCGACACCCGCCCGCTCCCCCTCAGGGCCCGCAGGACGTGGAGGGCCATCGGCTCGCCCCCCACCGGGATGAGCGCCTTGACGGGCACCCCGTGGGCCGCCGCGAAGGGGTCGCCGGGATCGCCGCCGCCCAGAACGACGGCGCTCCAGCGCGGGCCGGAGGAGGGGAAGGGGGCGGTGGCCGGGGAGGAGAGGCGCGACCCGGCGTCACGGGAACTCATGTCTGTGAGCGTAGCACCCGCCCCTCACCGCCCGCGCCTCCCGCGGGGGGAGCGGCGGGCAGGCGCAGGGTGGCCGTGAAGCCCTCCCCAGGGGCACTCTCCAGCGTCAGCGCGCCGCCGTGCAACCCCGCCGCCCGCCGCACCAGCGCGAGGCCCAGCCCGTGCCCGCGCTGCCCCCCCGCCGCGCTGCGGCTCGCGTCGGGGCGGTAGAAGGGTTCGCCGAGCCGGGCGAGCACGTCGGGGGGGACGCCGGGGCCGTCGTCGCGCACCTGCACGGTGGCCCAGCCGGAGCCGTCGGCCACGGTGACCGTCACGGTCGCCCCCGGCGCGTGCCGCACGGCGTTGACGGTCAGGTTCCAGATCGCCTGCCCGAGGAGCACCCGGTCACCCGCCACGGTCACCGCCTGCGGGGCCACGAGGTCCACGTCCGCCCCCGGGTCGAGTTCGCGCGCGCGGTCCACGGCGTCGGCGGCGAGGTCGCGCAGCGGCACGTCCTCGCGGGTCATGGCGGACGGGTCGCGGGCGAGCAGCAGGAGGTGGTCGGCGAGGGTGGCGAGGCGGGTGATGTCGGTGCCGATCTCGCGCAGCTCGGAGCGGTAGCGCGCGGGGTCGCGGTCGCGGGCGAGGGTGGCGTCCACCCGGGCGGTCAGGGCGGCGAGGGGACTGCGCAGGTCGTGGGCGGCGGCCCGCACGAAGTCCTGCTCGCGCTCGCGGGCGTCAGCGAGGCGGGCGAAGGTCCCCTGGAGGGTGAGCGCCAGCCGCGAGAGTTCGTCACCCGGCCCCGCCCCCGGCACGGGCCGCCGCAGGTCCCCGCCCGCCCCGATCTCGCGCGCCGCGCCCTCCAGCGCCCGCACCGGGGCGAGGAGCCGCCCGGCGACCGTCCAGCCCACGAGCAGGGACAGCCCCAGGGCGAGCGGTACGAGGACCCACAGCGCCCGCGCGAAGGCCGCCCGCGCCTCGCCGAGCGCCCGCGCGTCGCTCACCACGGTCAGGGCCGCCCGCCCGCCCGAGACGATCCGCACGGCGACCAGCCGGTCCCCGGAGCGGTAGGTGCCGGGGCGCAATCCGCGCGGAAGACCCTCCGGGAAGCGCCGGGTCGCCACCGCCCGCACCTCTCCCCCGCCCACCGTGATCAGCCGCACGTCGAGGCTCCGGGTCTGGGGGTCGGCGTCGAGGATGCTCTCCAGGTCCGCCGAGCTCAGCGTCTCGCCCAGCAAGGCCCCGAAGAGGTCCCCCTCCCGCCCCAGCGCCGATTCCACCCGCGCCTGCACGGTCGCGACTGCCCCGGTCAGCCGGTCCCGCTGCGCCGCGAAGAGGAAGTTGTTCACCGCGAAAAAGAGCCCCGCCGCCACGAGCGCCACCGCCAGCCCCGTCGCCAGCGCCGCCCACAGCGCGAGGCGGGCACGCAGGGTCAGGCGGGGTCTAGCGGACACGTCCGGCCCGCGTCCCTTCCCACTCCGCCCGCGTGAGGGCGTACTCCACGTCGCCCTCCTCCGAGCCCTCGATCACCTCGGGCCAGTCCGCGAAGAAGGTCCGCACGTGCCTCAGCCCGGCCCTCTCCATCACCCGCCGCGAGGCCAGGTTGGCGGTCATCGTGAAGGCGACGACGCGCGCCACCTCGGGTTGAGCAAAGGCCCGGCGGACCAGGGCGCGTGCCCCCTCCGCCCCGTAACCCTGTCCCCAGGCCGACCGTCTTAGCCGGTAGCCGAGTTCGACCGCGCCGGACTCGTCCGCGAGGGGCCGCAGCGCGAACCAGCCCAGGAACTCCCCGGTCGCCTGCTCCTCGGCGGCCCAGCGACCGTACGCCTCCCAGCGCCCGTACCCCGAGAGGATGAGGGGCAGCACCTCCTCCCGGACGACCTCGCGCGGGGTGGGCCGTCCGCCCGTCAGGAACCGCATGACGGCGGGGTCGCGGTCGAGGTCCCAGAGGTGCTCCTCGTCTGCCTGGGTCAAGCGCCGCAGCGACAGGCGTTCCGTCTCCAGCACGACTTCCCTCACCGCTCCACCCGGTAGCCCCGGCCCCGCTCGCTCGTCACCGCCTCGGGGGCGAGTTTGCGGCGCAGGTAGCGCACGTAGACGTCCACGATGCGCGCCTCGCCGCCGAACTCGGGGCCCCACACCCGGTCGAGGAGTTCCTCGCGGGTGAACCAGCGTTCGGGAGAGAGGGCCAGCGTCTCCAGCAGGGCGTACTCGCGGCCCGTCACGGCGACTTCCCCCCCGTCCCAGGCGACCGTGCGCGCCACCGTGTCGAGGGTGCCGCGCCCTCCCGCAAAGGGCACGCGCGGCGCCCCCTGCCCCCGCTCCCGGCGAGACAGCGCCCGCAGCGTGGCGAGGAGTTCGGGCACCGCAAAGGGCTTGACGAGGTAGGCGTCCCCGCCCAGGTCGAGCCCCTGCACCCGGTCGGCGAGTTCGCCCCGCGCCGTCAGGAAGAGGATGGGCGCGTCCACCCCCGCCGTCCGCAACTCCCGCGCCACCGCGAAGCCGTCCATGCCCGGCAACATCACGTCGAGCACGATGAGCGGAAAGTCGCCGAGCAGGGCGGCCTCCAGGCCCTCCGTCCCCGCCTGGGCCCAGGTCACCGTGTAGCCCGACTCGCGCAGGGCGCCCAGGGTCGGCTCGGCGATCCGGGGGTCGTCCTCGACGAACAGCAGACGCATGGGCGTCAGTGTAGGCGGCGAGGGAAAACGGGTGTTAACCGCTGAGGCCGCGCAGGAGGGCCCAGCCGAGCAGGCCCATGCCGACGAGGACACTCACCCCCAACACGGGCAGCATCCACGGCAGGCGCCGCTGAAGACCCAGACTCCGCGCCCGCGCGTCCGCCAGCACCGGGGCGGGCAGCCCGCGCGCCGCCAGCGCCAGAATGGTCGGCACCACCAGCAGGTCGTCCCCCCAGCCCATCAGCGGAATCGCGTCCGGCAGGAGGTCCACCGGGCTCAGCGCGTAGGCGAGCGCGAGCAGGGCGGCCAGCCGCGCCCGCCCGGGTGTGCGCCGGTCCCCCACCGCGAACAGCAGCGCCAGCGCGTCTCGCCAGAACAGCCGAAGTCGAGAGGTCACGGGAACAGATACGGTGCGGGAAGGGCGAGGGTTCCGTGGCTGGAATGCCCCCGCCCACCGAACGACCACACAGGGCGAGCACCTTTTGCTCCTGCCCCTTGAGGGGGGACTCGCGAGGGGGTGAACCGTCACGGCCTCCGACAACCCGGGCCCTTCACCCCGCCCATCCTCTACACTCTCCCCCGGTTCGGGGCACCCTCGCCCCGCCTGGAGGTCACCGGGAAGAGAGCTCACCTGCGGGTGAGCGGGCGTGTACCGCGAGGACACGCGGGAGACAGCGGACGGCACATCACCGAGAAAAACGCTCCCCCTGGGGGGCGGGTGGTGGTTTGGCTCGTTCCGGTGTCTCCCTCCCGGTTCGGGCGCCGTCCGTATCTGGCCTGTCCGCTGGCGGTGTGCTAGGATTTTCCACTGGTGACTCGCCCCCGCGGCGGGGCTGACTCGGGTTCAGGAGAACCTTGTGTGCGCGTCCGGAGCAGCGTTTTTCGGGCGGGCGCGGCAGGAGGAAAGATGTTTGCGATCATTCAGACGGGCGGCAAGCAGTACCGCGTGCAGGAAGGCGACGTCGTGCGCGTCGAGAATCTCCAGGGCGCGGCGGGCGACCAGTTCACCCTGACGCCCCTTTTCGTGGGCGGCGAGCAGGTCGTGTTCGGGCAAGGCGCGGGCCGCTTCACGGTGCAGGCCGAGGTCGTGGAGCACGGCCGGGGCAAGAAGATCTACATCCGCAAGTACAAGAGCGGCATCCAGTATCGCCGCCGCACCGGGCACCGCCAGGGCTACACGGCGATTCGCATTCTGGGCATTCAGGGCTAACACAGTCAGGGCTGAGGTGAATTGAGATGGCACACAAGAAAGGCGTGGGTTCGTCCAAGAACGGGCGCGACAGCAACCCCAAGTACCTGGGCGTGAAGAAGTTCGGCGGCGAGCAGGTCGTCGCGGGCAACATCCTCGTGCGCCAGCGCGGCACGAAGTTCAAGGCGGGCCCGAACGTGGGCATGGGCCGCGACCACACCCTCTTCGCCCTCGTGGGCGGGCAGGTCGTGTTCACCAACCGGGGCGAGAAGGGCCGCTTCATCAGCGTCCAGGCCCCCGGCACGACGGTCGCCGCCGACTGAGCACGGCGATTTCAGGCACGCCCTGCCCATCACGCGGCGGGGCGTGTTTTTTTGCAGGAAGTTCTGGAGCATCGGCGTGAACAGGCTGTCATGCTGAGCAGGGCGAAGCGGCTCGTCTTGAAGGCAGAGGGCCCTTCACTTCGCTCAGGGTGACGACTTCACTCTCGTTGAATGCTCGGAGGAGGTGAAGCTATGGCTTTTCGAGACGTGCTGGACATCGAGGTCCAGGCCGGGAAGGGCGGCGACGGGAGCATGAGCTTCCACCGCGCCAAGTACATGGAAAAGGGCGGCCCCGACGGCGGTCACGGCGGGCGCGGCGGCAGCGTGGTCCTGCGCGCCATCGAGGGCGTCGAGAGCCTGGAACGGCTCGTCGGGCGCCGCAAGTTCAAGGCCGAAAACGGGGCCTACGGCGAGGGAAGGTTGCGTCAGGGCTCCGACGGCGGGGACGTGGTGATCGAGGTGCCCGTGGGCACGACCGCCTTCGACGGCGACTCCGGGCGGGTCATCGCCGACCTCGTGCGGGTGGGACAGGAGAAGGTGATCGCGCGGGGGGGCTTCGGCGGGCGCGGCAACTCCACCTTCGTGTCGAGCACCCGGCAGGCGCCGCGCTTCGCCGAACTCGGCACCCCGGGCGAGAAGCGGCGGGTGCGGCTGGAGCTGCGCCTGATCGCGGACGTGGGGCTCGTCGGCTACCCCAACGCGGGCAAGAGCAGCCTGCTGGCGGCCCTCTCGCGGGCGAACCCGGCCATCGCCGACTACCCCTTCACCACCCTCTCCCCCATTCTCGGCGTCGTGGAGAGCCAGGGCGGGGAGGAGCGGCTGACGATGGCGGACATCCCCGGCATCATTGAGGGGGCCTCCGAGGGCAAGGGGCTGGGGCTGGAGTTCCTGCGGCACATCAGCCGCACCCGATTGCTGGTGTATGTGCTGGACGTGACCCGCGACCCGGTGGGCGAAATGCGCCAGCTTCAGGCCGAGCTCCAGGCGTACGACCCCACTTTGCTGGAGAACGTGGCGTGCGTGGCGCTGAACAAGAGAGAGCTGGTGGACGCCGACCTCGCCGCCTTCGCGGAGGACGAGCTGGCGGGCTTCGGCCTGCCCGTCTTCCGGGTGAGCGCGAAGGAGGGCCTGGGCCTATCCGAACTGCGGGACGCCCTCTTCCAGCTTCTCCCCGACCGCGAGCTGTGGGCACAGACGCACGCGCTGGAGGTCGGGGCGGAGGAGGTGCGGGAAGAACCCCTCTCGATCACCTTCCGCGAGGACGCCCCCGAGAAACCCGGCGAGGCGCCCGAACGGGTGTGGGAGGTCCACGGCGGGGGCTTTGAGGAGCGGATCGTGCGCTTTGCCCGCCACCTGGAGGACGCCGCCGAGTACCTCTCGGGCCTCTTCAAGCGGCAGGGCCTGTACAACGCGCTCAAGCGGGTCGGGGCGCGTGAGGGCGACACCGTGGAGATCGGCACTTTCCGCTTCGAGTACTTCGAGGACAAGGACTCAAGGTGAAGGAGGCGGGCCCGGGAAGCCCTGCGAGCACCCGGGTCCCTCCTCCCTTCCGGTCCGTTGCGAGCGTCGTCCACCTCCCGGGTGACGCGGCAACACAACGGGGGTCACAGCGGTCACCGGACAACCCGAAGGGCTGTTCCCCCAGTCCCCCAGCCAGGGGGACCCGACGATTTGGGGCCTGCCCCTCAACTGATGGGGCCCCCTCTGTCCGAGCGCTGGCCCCCTTTCCCGACCCCTGGATGCGAACTGCGAAACGGGGGGTCGGGGCGTTTGCGTTCTGGACCCCGCCGCGCTCCGACTCCTCTCTGGCGGCTGGCCGCGCCCCTCATGGCTGGTACGTCTTGAGCACGCCGCCGAACCCTGGCTGGACCTGGGTGCGGTAGAAGATCAGGCTGACGGGGAGGTTGCTCCCGCTCGCGGGCACGAAGTCGATGTTCAGGCGGCCCGTCTGCGAGCGCCACAGCAAGACAGGCTGATCGGGGGTCAGGGCGTTGCCGCTGCGGGGCAGCTTGATCGTCTGGCTGAGGGGCCCGTCCTGCACGTTCATCGCGCCGCGGTACAGCCCCCCGCGCGGGCTGAGGGCCACCGCCGTGCCCGCCGCGCCGCTGACCTCCAGGTCGTACAGGACGCCGTAGTTGCCCAGCAGGCGCTGGGGCTGCCCGGTGAGCACGTCGACTCCGGTGATGGCGGGGTCGAGCTGTCCGTCCCCGATCACGATGCGGGCGGGCAGGGTGGTCAGGTTCACCCGCAGGGAGCGCACCGCGTTCGGGAAGGTGCCGCGCTGGTGGCGCCCGTCGGGCTGGAGGTACGGGAGCTGCTGGGCGACCTGCGCGGAGGGGGGCAGACTCTCTTCGAGCATCAGGAAGGTGAGTTCCACCCGGCCCGACGTGGTGAGGTCCTGAAGGAGATTCACGCCCGTCCCCGGCCCGAGGGTGGGGCTGGCGTACACCGGCACGCTCCCCCCGGGCGGAACGGTCAGGGAGTGGGCGCCCGCCCCCGCGAAATAGTCGAGCAGGGTGACCTGCCCCAGCAGGCCCTCGATGCGGGTGGGGGCCGTCTCGCCCAGCCGCTCGGTGCGGACCTCCACCGCCCGGGGCTCCAGGTTGCGCGCGAGGACGTAGAGCCGCGCGGGCCGCCCGAGCGCGTTGAGGTGGTAGGCCAGCAGACGCGCCCGCCCCGCCACCGTGTCCTGGTACAGGATGCCGCTCTGGGTCGGCGCCTCGGGACTGTCGCTGAAGAGCAGCGGATAGCCCGGGCCGGAGACGGCCTGGACGGGGGCGGCGGGGTAGCTCAGGACCCCGGGGTCGGGGAAGCGGTCGCCGGGCTCGGCGTACTTCAGGGCGTAGGTGAGGGGCGTATCCACCGGCGTGCCCTCTACCCGGATCGTGCGGGAGAAGGGCGGGCTCTGAAGGCCCCGGCTGTTCGCCACCTGGAGGGTGATGGTGTACGTGCCCGGCTGGAAGTAGACCTCCTGGCGCCCGCTCCACCTGCGGCTCACGATGTCGGCCCCGTCGGGGTCGAAGGGGTAGTCGGTGAAGATCACCCGCTCGCCGGGCGCGTACACGCCCTTGTCGGTCGAGAAGCGGGCCTGCGGGGCGAGGGGGTTGCCGCCCTCGCGCAGCGCCGTGAGGGTCAGCGTCCGGCCGCCCTCCTCCACGCTCAAGTTGGCGTTCAGCGCGTCGGCGAGGAGGCGGGCACTCACGTACAGGATGGTGCCCACGGTGGCGACGCTGCCCTCGGGCTGGCGGGCGCCCGCGAGAAAGGCGGCCCCCTGCGCCGGGTCCACCGTCAGGCGCCCGACCTGCACCTGCCCGGCCCCGGTCCCGAGGGTCTGCCCCAGCAGCGCCGCCGTCTCGCGCAGCGGCAGCATGGCGCGGCCCCCGATCAGGCGCGGCGGGGCGACGAAGGTGGCGGCCTCCCCGTTCAGGAAGGCGGCGGGCTGGTCGGTGGTGACGGTGAGTTGCACGGCGCCCAGCGCGGCGGCGGACGTGGGCAGGCCCAGCGCGAGGGCGGCGAGCAGGGCGCGGGCCGGGGAGAGGAGGCGCCTCGTCAGGGTGCGGGGGGTGGGGACGGTGGGGAAGACGCGCACAAACACCCGGGAAGTATGCGGGGTGAAGCTGACCCGCGTCTGGGCATTTCCGTCCCTTTCCCGCCGAGGTTCCGGCCGGTCGAACCGGGGAAAGGGCGCCGTGTGCGGACGAAAGGGTCCATTCTCCCCGCCCGTCTCCGGCGGACCCGTACCGGTGGATGAAGGAGTGATGAGCACCCCGCGAGGTCGGTGAGGGCTGGGGGGTCAGTCCCTTGCCCGGCGCCGCGCGGCCCGGACCTCCACCGTGACGAACGCGGCGAGGTTGAGGGCGTAGGTGCCCGCCAGGAGGGTGAGCAGCACGGTGCGGACCCCGGGCTGGGCGGGGTCGAGGAAGGCGGGGGACTGGATCAGACCCGTCAGGGGCACGAGGGCCGCGAGCGCCGCCGCCCAGGCGAGCAGCAGCACGCCGCCCCACGCCCCCTCTAGCAGGCCGGAGCCGGGAAGCAGGAGCGCCGCGAGGCGGTGGAGGGGGGGCCTCCCCAGCCGCGCGGCCCCCGGCGGGCGGGGCACGAGCAGCAGCAGGGCGAGGACGAACAGCCCCGCCAGCGCCGCGAGCAGCGCCCAGCCGAGCCGCACGCTTCCGCCCGCGCCGGGGGTCAGGACCGAGAGGGGGCGGCGCAGGTCGCGGGCGAGGCTCACGCTGAGGTCGCCGCCCACCGCGCGGGCGAGGCTGCGGTCGTCGGGGGCGCACAACCGGGGCTCACCGGGGCGGTAGGTGCGCTGGAAGACTGTCTCCGGGGTGGTGGGCGGCAGCCCGAGATTGTACGCGGCGGCGGCGAGGTCGGGCCGGGCGGCGAAGGCGGCGCGGAACGCCTCACGCGCGCCGGGCAGGTCGCCGCGCTCCTGCGCGATCACCCCGAGGTTGTTCAGGGCGCAGGCGTTGCCGGGGGCGCGGGCGAGGCGGGCGCGGGCCGTGGCGGCGTCGCCGTCGAGCTGCGCGGCGAGCCCCGTGAGGAGCGCCGTGTCGGGCACCGCGCGCAGGTCGAGGTCCCCCAGCCGGGCGGCGAACCAGCCTCCCCCGTAGGTCCCGATGTTCAGGGCGGGGGCGCGCAGCCGGGCGGCGGTCGTGTTCGCCCACTGCCACCCGGCGAGGGCGGTGAACAGCCCGGCGGCGAGGGCCACCAGCCCCAGCCGCTCGCCGAGGGGGGCGTAGGTGACGACCGTCCGCCGCGCCCGCGAGAGGGGGTGGCGCACCCACGAGGCCCAGCGGCCCCCCAGGGGGCGGGTGTCCTCGCCCTGGGCCCGCCACACCCGCAGGGTGAGGGTCAGCAGCGCCGCCCCGAGGGCCAGCAGCAGCGCCAGCGTCACCAGCCGCAGGGTGCCTTGCACCACGCGGGGGCCCTCCGCCCCGAGGTTGTAGAGCGTCCCCGAGCGCAGCGAGCGCGTGAACTGCCGCCACTCCTCGGCCTCGCCGCCGCGGCCCTGCGCGTCGAGGAGCGCGGCGTAGCGGGTGTACAGGGCGGGCCCGCCCTCGAAGCGGGGGTGCAGCTCGCGCAGGTAGCGCATCCACGCCTCGGCCCGGCCCAGCCGCCCCTGAGAGAGCAGGGTGCCCACGTACCCGCTGGGGTTGCCGTAGGCGAACAGGGCCGCGCGGCTCACGCTGATCTCGGGGTCGAGTCCCCGCGCGGCGGCGTCCCGGCGGGCGCGGTCGAGCGCGAGGTCGGCGGCGGCGGGAAACCCGGCGGCGTCCAGCCCGGCGGCGAGGTCCACCCAGGCGGGAAAGGGCAGCTCGTTCCCCAGGCCCCGGCGCACCGCGTTCAGGCTGGCGAGGGTGTCCCCGCGCCCCGCCGCCGCCCGCGCCTCCCGCAGCGCCAGGAAGGGGTTCGTGGGGTCCTGGACCGCCGCCCGCGCGAGGTCTTCCTCGGGCACCAGCTCCGCCGCCCGGGCCAGCCAGCCGGTGACCCCGGGGTCGGGCGGAAAGACCACCCGTTCCTGCACCCGGCCGCCCTCGCGGGGGTCACCCAGGGTGAAACGTTCGGTGTAGTCCTCGCCCCGGGTGCTCACCCGCACGGTCCCGCCGCCCGCGTCGAGGGCCGTCACCTCGCCGGGCAGGTCGTAGCGGGCCTGGACCTGCCCGCCCGCGCCCAGCGCGTACACGACCGGGCCGACCCCCAGGTAGGTGCTCCCGTCCAGCGTCACGGGCCCGGTCAGCTCGCCGAGTTCCCCCGGGTACGTGCGCGACCACAGCCGCCGGTCGCCGTCCTCGAAACTCAGGGTGCGGCCCTCCAGCACGGCGTCGGCCCCCGCCGCGCCCGCCGTCAGGACGAGCAGGGACAGGACCGTCCGCGCCCGGGCCCCGCGCCTCACGCCGGGCGCCGCTCGGGGAAGGCGAGCAGATGCACCGCCCGCACGGCCATCGCCGCCCCCCCCGCGAGGAGGTCGGGCAGGCCCCCGAAGCGCGCGGCGAGCAGCAGGCCGACCGGCACGGCGAGCGCGGTAGCGAAGGGCACGGCGTTCAGGCCCAGCCGCCCTTGCAGCGTCTTCTTGTAAAGCGGCATCACCGCCAGCCCGAAGGCCAGCATCCCGAACAGGGTGAGCGGCCCCGTCACGAGGAGGGCTCCCATCAGCGGCGCGATGCCCCCGCCCCCCCGGAAGCGGAAGAAGACCGGGTAGCAGTGGCCCAGCACCACGCCGAGGGTCGCCACCCAGGTGTGGTCGGGCGTCAGCGCGCGGGCGAGGAGCACGGCGGCCGAGCCCTTCGCCACGTCGAAGGCGGTGACGCCCAGCGCCGCCGCGAGGCCGTGCTGGCGGTACGTGCCGCTGCCGCCGGGCAGGTCGCGGTCGCGGATGTCCACTCCCCGCGCGCGCGAGTACAGCACGCCCGCCACGAGCGAGCCGAGCAGGAAGGAGGCCAGGGCGACCAGAAGGGGCATGTCAGCGCGCATTCTAGGGTGCGCGGGAGAAAAGCCGGGCCGTCAAGCCCGGGAGAGGGTCACAGCCGGGCCGACTGGACCAGACTTCCCCCGCCTCACCCTCCCCCGAAGGTCGCCTGCCTTCCCCTCGGGGCCACGGGCCCTCCTCTAGACTCGGCCCGTGAGTGAGCCCGGCCCCTCCCCTGCCCTCTCCCGACCGGAACTGCGGCGGTACTCGCGCCAGCTCCTCGTGCCCGAGTGGCTGGCCTCGGGGGCCCAGGAGCGGGTGCGCGCGGCCTCGGTGCTCGTGGTGGGGGCGGGGGGGCTGGGCGGGCCGGTGATCGCGCAGCTCGCCGGGGCGGGGGTGGGGCGGCTCGTGATCGCCGACGGGGACACCGTGGACCCCAGCAACCTGCACCGCCAGACCTTATTTACGGCGGCGGACGTGGACAGGCCCAAGGCGGGGGTAGCGGCGGCCCGGGCGCAGGCCCTCAACCCCTTCGTGCGGGTGGAGACGGCCCCCTTTCTGGACGGGGAGAACGCGGACGCGCTCGTCGCTCGGGTGGGCCTCGTCGTGGACGCCACCGACAATTTCGCGACGCGCTACACCCTCGCGGACGCCTGCACGCGGGCCGGGCGCGAGTGGGTCTGGGGCGCGGCGAGCGGCACGAGCGGCCTGGTGAGCGTCTTCGGCCCCGGTCTCGGCCTGCGCGACGTCTTCCCCGACCCCGGGGGCGCCGAGTCCTGCGACGAGGCGGGGGTGCTCGGCCCGGTGCCCAACGTGGTCGGGAGCGTCATGGCCCTGGAGGCGCTCAAGATCCTCGGTGGCGTCGGCGAGCCCCTGCGCGGGCGGCTGTGGACCTTCGACGCGCTCGAAGGCGCAGTGCGGGTGATCGGGCTGCGCGCTGGCCGGGAGGCCGCCGTCCTCTGAGAACGTGGGTCAAAAGTCGCAAGTGGCTTGTCACCGACCTGGAGAAGCCGGGCTTTTTGCCCCTTTGCCAACGGCTCCACGAGCCCGCAGGACAGGGGTGGACAGTCTCGCCGACCCAGACAGAAAGAAACACGGACGCTCTTTGCCAGCGACACCCTTTTGAACCAGGCTCCAGGGCCCCCTCTTGTCCTCACGGGAACAGCAGCCCGGCCCGGAAAGCGGCACCCAGCGGGTCTTTTTGAGACTGCACCTCCGGGCTTGCACATCCGTGGACGTGTGTTACTGTGCTCCCGGGCCGCTCGAAATCCACTGTTTTTCGGAGGATGCAGATGACCAGAAACGGCAGCAGGAAGACCGGCGGGGGCGAGGGCGGCAAGATCGCCAAGACGCAGATTATCGAGCGGGTGGCCGACCAGACCAGCCTCAGCAAGAGGCAGGCGGCTGAGGCGGTCGACTCGCTCCTGGACGTGGTGGCGGACGCCCTGCGCGGGGGCCGCAGCGTCGGGCTGCCGGGGCTGGGCACCCTCAGCGTCACCCGGACTGCCGAGCGTCAGGGCGTGCGCCCCGGCACCAGCGAGCGCATCACCATTCCGGCAGGCCGCAAGGTGCGCTTCAAGGTCGCCACGACCCTCAAGGGCTCGCTCTAGGCGGGGAAGCGCGCCGCACTTTGTGACCTGACTCACGTGCCGCGCCCCGGGGGGGGTCTACGGTGGGCCGCATCGGAGGCTCATCCATGAAGACTGTCCTCGCGCTCACCCTGGCCGCGCTTCTGGGAAGTGCCGCCGCCCGGCCCATCGTGGTGGGCAGCAAACTCGACCCCGAGGCGCAGATTCTCGGGCAGATGATCGTGCTCACCTTGCAAAACGCGGGGCTGGAGGTGACCGACCGCACCAACCTCGGCGACACCGGCGTGAACCGCAAGGCCCTGCTGGCGGGCGAGATCGACGTGTACCCCGAGTACACCGGCAACGCGGTGTACCTCTTCCCGGAGGCGAAGATCGCGCCCGGGCAGGCGGGCGACCCGGCCGTGATCTACACCCTGGCCCGGCGGCTTGACGCGGGGAACGGCGTCACCTGGCTGCGGCCCGCGAACGTCAACAATACCTGGGTGATCGCCGTGCCGCAGGCGCTGGCCCAGGCGCAGAAACTGGGCAGCGTGGCCGACCTCGCCCGTTACCTCAAGGGCGGCGGAAGATTCAAGATCGCGGGCAGCCCCGAGTTCTTCAACCGCCCCGACACGATGCCCGCCTTTGAAAAGGCCTACGGCTTCAAGCTCAGGAACGACCAGAAGCTCGTGCTGGCGGGGGCCACGCCTCCCCAGACCCAGCAGGCGGCGGCCAGCGGCACGAGCGGCGTGAACGCGGCGATGGCCTACGGCACCGACGGCAGCCTCGCGGCGCTGAAGATGGTGGCCCTCACGGACCCCCGGGGTGCGCAGGCCGTGTACCAGCCCGCCCCGATCATCCGCACGGCCACCCTGAAGGCGTCCCCGCAGATCGAGGCGCTGCTGAACAAGACCTTCGCCACCCTGACCCAGGCGACCCTCCAGGGCCTGAACGCGCAGGTGGCGCTCGAAGGCCGCACCGCCCAGGCCGTCGCGCGCACGTACCTCCAGGGCAAGGGGCTGATCAAGTAACGTGAGCGGGAGAGGCGGCGTCAATCTCCCCGGCTTCTTCCCGCGGTGGGACAAGCCCGGGGCCAGGGCGTGATCTCCCCGGGGCACGAGGGGGCGGAGGCCAGCGCGGCTTCCGCCCCCTCCGCCGTCCCGTCCCCGCGCAGGGGCCTTCCGAGGGACGTGGCCGTGGTGCTCGTCCTCGGGGCCCTCCCGATGCTGGCGGGGGCGCTGCTCCCGTGGGCCCTGCTGCGGCCCAACCGCCTCGCGCCCGGGGAGTACCTGCACCTGCCCCCCGCGCTCATTCTGGGGCTGCTGGGGCTCGCCGCCCTGCCCCTGTTGAGCGCCTTTCTCCAACCCCGCCTCACCGGGCTCGCCGCGAGCCTCGCGCTCCTCGCCGGGGTCTGGGTGCTCGGGGACCAGACCCGCGCGGCCCTCGCCGGGCAGGCCGATTTCGCGCGGGCGAGTGCGGCGAGCGGGGTGTGGCTGTTCCTGCTCGGGGCGGGGATCACCGCGTACGGGGCGCGGCTGGTCTCCCCTTCCCCCGGCGTGCGGCTCCTCGCGTGGGCGTGGCTGCCCGGCGTCCTCGCCCTGGGGCTGGGCGGGCACCTCTCGGCGTGGTCGGTGATCGTCGAGGGACAGAGCGAGGGACCGCGTTGGACGCAGGAACTCGCCGGGCACCTGCGGCTGGTGGGCGGGGCCCTCGCCCTCGCCGTGGGGCTGGGGGCGCCGCTGGCCGTGTGGGCGAGCGGGCGCGAGCGGGCGGCGGGGGCGCTGCTGGGGCTGGCCTCGGGGGTGCAGACCATCCCCAGCCTCGCCCTGCTGGGGCTTTTGATCGCGCCGCTCTCGGCCCTGTCGAACGCCCTGCCCGCCCTGCGCGACCTCGGGGTGCGCGGCATCGGCGTGGCCCCCGCCCTGAGCGCGATGACCCTCTACGCGCTGCTGCCCGTCTTGCGGGGCGGGGTGGTGGGGTTGCGCGGGGTCTCCCCGGACGTGGTGGACGCCGCGCGCGGGATGGGCATGACTGCCCCGCAGGTCTTCTGGCGGGTGCGGCTGCCGCTCGCGCTCCCCGTGTGGCTGAGCGGTGTGCGGCAGGCGGCGGTGCTGCTCGTGGGGGTCGCCGCCGTCGCCGCCCTGATCGGCGCGGGGGGGCTGGGCACCTACATCTTCAAGGGGCTCCAGAGCGGGGCCGCCGACCTGATCCTGCTCGGGGCGGTGCCCGCCGCGCTCCTCGCCGTGGCGCTCGACACGGCCCTGCGCGGGTTGGAGCTGCTCCTGGGGCGCAGGCTGGGACGGGTCGCCCTGGACGGCGGCGCATGATCGAACTCCAGGGTCTGGAGAAACGCTACGGCGCCGCCTTCGCCGTGCGCGACCTCAGCCTCACCTTCCCGGAGGGGGAGGTCACCGCGCTCCTCGGGCCCTCGGGCTGCGGGAAGACCACCACCCTGCGGATGATCAACCGCCTCACCGAGCCGAGCGGGGGGCGGGTCCTGCTCGGCGGGCGCGACACCCGCGAGCTGCGGCCCGAGGCGCTGCGCCGGGGCATCGGGTACGTCATCCAGCAGGTCGGCCTCTTTCCGCACCTCAGCGTCGCGCAGAACGTGGCGACCGTGCCCGAGCTGCTGGGCTGGGAGCGGCGGCGGGTGGGGGGACGGGTGGACGAACTGCTCGACCTCGTCGGGCTCGACCCCGCCAGCTACCGCGACAAACGGCCCGGGGAACTCTCGGGCGGGCAGGCGCAGCGGGTCGGTGTGGCGCGGGCCCTCGCCGCCGACCCCCCCGTCCTGCTGATGGACGAGCCCTTCGGCGCCCTCGACCCCCTCGCCCGCGAGCGCTTGCAGGGGGCCTTCCGCGACATCCAGCGCAGGCTGCATAAGACGGTCGTCCTCGTCACCCACGACATCGACGAGGCGCTGCGTCTCGGGGACCGCCTCGCCCTGATGCGGGCGGGGTCCCTGGTGCAGTTCGGCCCGCCCGCCGAGCTGCTGTCCCGTCCCACCTACCCCTTCGTCCGCGAGTTCCTGGGCGAAGACGCTCCCCTGCGCGTGCTCGCGGGCCACACCGCCGCCGAGTACGCGCGGCCGGGTGATCCCACAGGGCTGCCGACGGTCGAAGGCTCGCTCGACGCCCGCAGCGCCCTCGGCGTCCTGCTGCGCGAGGGGTCGGAGGCCCTCGCCGTCGTGGGACCGGGCGGTCCCCTCGGGGTCCTGCGGGTCCGGGACCTGCGCGTCCGGGAGGGGGAATGACCGCCGCCACCCTCCCCCGCCCGGCCCGGCGCGTGCCCCGGGGGGTGCTGGTCTGGCCCGCCCTGCTCGCCCTGTGCCTGTGGCCCGGGACCCTGCCGTGGCTGCTGCGCCCGCTCTCCCCGGGGACGGTGCTCACCCTCGACCCGGCGCCCTGGCCGCTCACCCTCACCCACCTGGGGCTGGTCGGGCTCGCCACCGGGGTGGTCGTGGGGCTGGGGGTGCCGCTCGCCGCCCTCGTCACCCGGCCGGGGTGGGGGGCCCTGCGGCTGCTCACCGAGGCGCTCGTGGGCCTGGGCCAGACCGTGCCCACCCTCGCGGTCCTCGCGCTCGCCGTTCCGGCCCTCGGCTTCGGCTGGGCGCCCACCCTGTTCGGCATGGTCGTCTACGGCCTCGTGCCCGTCGTCAGCAGCGGCGTGGCGGGCCTGCTCGCGGTGGACCGGGGGGTCGTCGACGCGGCGCGCGGCATGGGCATGACGGCGGGGCAACGCCTCCTGCGCGTCGAGTTGCCGCTCGCCCGGCCCGTCCTGCTGGCGGGCATCCGCACCGCCACCGTCTACAACGTCGGCACGGCGACCGTCGGCGCCGCCCTCGGCGCGGGCGGGCTGGGACGCCCCATCATCGACGGCCTCTCGCAGCAGAACACGGCCCTGGTGGTCGCCGGGGCCCTCCTCGCCGCCCTGCTGGCCCTCAGCCTGGACAGCCTGCTCGGGCTGATCGCCCCCCCTGACCGGGGATCGGCCTGAGCCGCCTCCGAACAGGCCGGAGCTGGAGTGTGACCTATCTCTCATCAAGGGCTGATAAGGTGAGAATCATGCGGACCCAGACTGTCGCCTATGCCCTGTGGACCGCGCAAGAGTCGCCCCTGACCCCGCTCCCTTCCTGACCCGACGTTTCGGCCCAGCCCCGCGCTGGGCCGAAGGCATTTCGGTGTCTGGCGGGGTAGCCGGGAGGGAGCGCGGCCCCACGCCGCCCGTGGGACGAGGGTTCGGCGGATGCTCGCAGGAACGCTCACCGCCAAAGAGACAACAGTCCGGCAACACGAGAGGTGACCTCGGTGAAAAGCCCTGCATTCCGGATCGGTGATCGCGTCGTCCTTCCGCCCTACGGTATCGGCGTCGTCAGCGGCACCTGCCAGCGCCCGGTGGCGGGAGAAACGCACGCCTACTATCAGGTCGAGTTCCCGAACACCGCCAGCCGCGCCTACGTGCCCGTGAGCGATCCGCTCAGCACCGGCATGCGCGCGGCACTGACCACCCAGGACATGCCGGACCTGCTCTGCCGCCTCCAGACCAGCGCCGACCTCAATCTCCCGCGTCAGTGGGCCGCCCGCCACCGCCGGGTCACCGAAATCCTGGTGAGCGGCGACCCCTACGAACTCGCCACCCTCACCTGCGAGCTGCGCCGCTGGAACATCGAACGCGGCCTGCCGGACCTCGACCGTCAGGCGTTCCGGCGCGCCATCCGGTTGCTGGAGCAGGAAGTGCGTGGCCTGGAAGAGGACGCCTGCACGCGCGACGTGAGGCAATTCCTCGACCACGCCTGGAACGAGACGCCCGCCTGAGGTAAGGGACATCAAAACGCACACCCCCCGCGAGGGCGGGGGGTGTGGAATCAGCAGGAACAGGGAGATGAAGAGGGATGCGGAGCGTGTAGAAAGGAGGTGATCCAACCGCACCTTCCGGTACAGTTACCTTGTTACGACTTCACCCCAGTCATCAACCACAGCCTAGACACCTGCCGTGAAGCTCCCGGTGGTTTGAGCTGCCATTGACTCCCATGGTGTGACGGGCGGTGTGTACAAGGCCCGGGAACGTATTCACCGCGGTATGCTGACCCGCGATTACTAGCGATTCCACCTTCAC